>CAUQPA010000172.1:0-7543 GCA_963519325.1 uncultured Pseudomonas sp.
GCTCAGGCAGCTGTTGATGCGCTGGCCGTTCACCAGCACGGTGCAGGCGCCGCATTGGCCGTGGTCGCACCCCTTCTTGGTGCCGGTGAGATCGAGGTGATCGCGCAGCAGGTCGAGCAAGGTGGTCCAGGGCTCGACGGCGAGTTGCAGCTGCTTGCCGTTGAGGGTCAGGGCGATGGTATGGGACTCGGGTTCGGCCAGGGGCTGGAGCTGGCGCGCGGGGGTAGCGTTCATGGCGGACCTCACGGTTAAAGCCGCGGGGTGCAGATTGCCCCCGTGGTCGGAATCAGGCGGTGACAGCGAAAGGCCACCTCAGGTAAGGGACTGCGCCCGACTGGAAGCGGTTCAGCACCCCTGCCCAGCGGTATTCAACGTACCGTTGAGCCGCCTTCAGCGAAACGGTGAAAGCCGCGTGCCAGAGGCCTTTTGCAGCTCGAGGACATAACTGGCAACGGGCCCCGGTCCGTTAGCGGGAGGGGGGCCTGAACCCCAGCCATGGCGGGGCAGTCATCAGAACTCCCGTGATGCGCCCCTAACGATGAGAATTCGCCCATGGCTTCCGACTCCGATGCACGCTGGCGCCTGTCGCGGCGCCAGTTTCTCGGTACCTCCGCGGTACTGGTAGCGACCAGCGCCATTCCCGGCTATGCCTTCGCCCAGGCCAGCGGCGGCGCGCCCCTGACGCCCCAGGCCATCGCCGCCCGTCTCCCGCAGTTGCTGCCGCTGACCCTGCAGATCAATGGCGAGGCGCGACGGCTCAGGGTCGACAGCCGCACCACCCTGCTCGATGCCCTGCGCGAGAATCTGCACCTCACCGGCACCAAGAAGGGCTGCGACCACGGCCAGTGCGGCGCCTGCACCGTGCTGGTGAACGGCCAGCGCATCAACAGCTGCCTGAGCCTGGCGGCCATGCACGAAGGCGATGCCATCACCACCATCGAGGGCCTGGGCAACGCCGAGCGCCTGCATCCGATGCAGGCGGCCTTCCTGGCCAAGGATGGCTTCCAGTGCGGCTATTGCACACCCGGGCAGATCTGCTCGGCGGTGGCGCTTCTGGACGAGGTCAAGGCCGGCATGCCCAGCCATGTCTCGGCGCGCCTCGACGGGCCGATGCGCCTGAGCGAAGAAGAGATCCGCGAGCGCATGAGTGGCAACCTCTGCCGCTGCAGCGCCTATCCCAACATCGTCGCGGCCATCCAGATGGCGGGGGGCCAGGCATGAGGGTCTTCGACTATCAGCGCGTGCAGAACGAAGGCGACGCCAGCCGCCAGGGGGCCAAGGCCGGCAGCCGCTTCATCGCCGGCGGCACCAACCTGCTGGACCTGATGAAGCTGGAGATCGAAACGCCCAGCCAGGTGCTGGACATCAACCGCCTGAAGCTGGATCAGATCAGTGCCACCGGGGACGGCGGCCTGCGTATCGGTACCCTGGTGCGCAACTCTACCCTGGCCGCCGACGCCCGGGTGCGCGAGCGCTACCCGGTCCTGTCACGTGCGCTGCTGGCCGGTGCCTCGGCGCAGTTGCGCAACAAGGCCACCACCGGCGGCAACCTCCTGCAGCGCACCCGCTGCTCCTACTTCTACAACACCGCCATGCCCTGCAACAAACGCCAGCCCGGCAGTGGTTGCGCGGCTCTGGGCGGTTTCAACCGGATGAACGCGGTGATAGGCGCCAGCGACCAGTGCATCGCCGTGCACCCCTCCGACATGGCGGTGGCCATGCGGGTGCTGGATGCCACGGTGGAGACCCGCGAGGCCAATGGCCGCAGCCGCCGCATCCCCATCGCCGATTTCCATCGCCTGCCCGGGGATACCCCGCAGATCGAGACGGTGCTGCAACCCGGCGAACTCATCACCGCCGTCACCCTGCCCCCTCCGCCACCGGGCATCCAGGTCTATCGCAAGGTGCGTGATCGCGCCTCCTATGCCTTCGCCCTGGTGTCCATGGCGGCCATCGTCGAGCTGGACGGCAGCCGCATCCGCAGCGGTCGCGCGGCCTTCGGTGGCCTGGCGCACAAGCCCTGGCGGGTGGCGGCGGCCGACCAGGCCTTCGCCGGCCAGGCGGCTGACAGCGACCTGGCCGCGGTGGGCGATGCCCTGCTCGCTGGCGCCCGTGGCTATGGCCACAACGACTTCAAGCTCGAGCTGACCCGCCGCGTCCTGCGCGCCGGCGTGGCCGATGCCCGTCAACAGGCCTGAGGACAGCCCCATGGAAATGAACCAACCCGCCGGCCACAACCTGATCGACGAGAATCGCAGTGGCCTGATCGGCAAGCCCATCGACCGTGTCGACGGTCTGCTCAAGGTCACCGGCCAGGCGCCCTACAGCTTCGAATTCCGCAATGATCGCGTCGCCTACGGCTTCATCGTCGGCGCCACCATCGCCAAGGGCCGTATCGCGCGGCTGGACACCTCGGCCGCGGAAAGCGCACCGGGCGTGCTCAGCGTCCTGACCTATCGCAATGCCCCGCGCCAGGCGGCCCGCGAGCCGGACAACAGCGGCCGCTTCACCCGGCCCAAGCCCTACCTGGACAGCGACCAGGTGCGCTATTTCGGCGAGCCGGTGGCCTTCGTGGTGGCCGAGAGTTTCGAGGAGGCGCGCCTGGCGGCGGCCATGGTGGAGATCGACTACGCGGCCGAACCGGGCGTCTTCGACCTGGAGGCCAATCTCGGCCAGGCGGTGAAGCCGCCGGATGCCGACCAGCCCACCGACACCGCCTCGGGTGATGTCGATGCCGCCTTCGCCCGGGCCCCGGTCAAGCTCGACGAGCGCTACACCACGCCCTACCACATTCATGCGCAGATGGAGCCCCACGCCAGCCTCGCCCAGTGGGACGGCGACCGGGTGACCATCTATTGCTCCACCCAGTTCGTCGAGCAGGCGCAGAGTTGCGTGGCCAACACCCTGCAGCTGCCCAAGGAAAACGTGCGCATCGTGGCGCGCTACATCGGCGGCGGCTTCGGCGGCAAGCTGCCGATCTATGCCGACGCCCTGATCGGCGCCATGGCCGCTCGCGCCATTGGTCGCCCGGTCAAAGTCACCCTCACCCGCCAGCAGATGTTTCAGATCACCGATCACCGCTCGGCCACGGTGCAACGCATTCGCCTGGGCGCCGACGGCAACGGACGCATCCTGGCCATGGCCCACGAAGGCTGGTCCCATTCCGCTCGCGGCCTCACCTACTACGAACCCACCGGGCTCTCCTCGCGCACCCTCTACGCCGGCGACGATCGCCTGGTGGCGCACCGCATGGTCGAGCTGGACCTGCCCGAATCCGGCTCCTGCCGCGCGCCCGGCGAGGCAGTCGGCATGCTCGCCAGCGAGAGCGCCATGGACGAACTGGCGGTCATGCTCGATCTCGATCCCATCGAGCTACGCCTGCGCAACGAGCCCAGCCAGGATCCGGAAAAACACATCCCCTTCTCCTCCCGCAAGCTGGTGGACTGCATGCAGGACGGCGCCCGCCGCTTCGGCTGGAACAGGCGCAATCCCAAGCCGGGGCAGGTCCGCGACGGCGACTGGCTGATCGGCATGGGCATGGCGGCGGCCAGTCGCGCCAACGTCATGCGCCCGTCCCAGGCCGGGGTACGGCTGGAAGCCGACGGCACGGCGACGGTGAAGACCTCCATGACCGATATCGGCACCGGGACCTACACCATCCTGGCGCAGATCGCCGGGGAGTCCCTCGGGCTACCGGTGGAGCGGGTCAAGGTGCTGCTCGGTGACAGCGACGATCCGGCCGGCGCCGGCTCCGGCGGTTCCTTCGGCGCCGCCAGCTCCGGTTCCTCGGTCTACGTCGCCTGCGACAACCTGCGCCTGAAGGCCGCCGAGGCGGCGGGCCTGGACCCGGCCAGCGCCCGCTTCGTCGGCGGTCGGCTGATCGCCGACAACGGCAGTCGCGATCTCGCCGAGCTGGCGCGCGAGCACGATCTCCAGGCCATCGGCGAAATCAAGCCGGGGCAGACGCTCGAGGACTATTCCCAGCAGGGCTATGGCGCCTTCTTCGCCGAGGTGGGAGTGCATGCCATCACCGGCGAGATCCGCCTGCGCCGCATGCTCGGGGTGTTCGCCGCCGGGCGTATCCTCAACGAGAAGACCGCCCACTCGCAGATGCTTGGCGGGATGATCTGGGGCGTGGGCAGCGCCCTGCACGAAGAGGGCGTGATCGATACCCGCCATGGCCACTTCGTCAACCACGACCTGGCCGACTACCACTACCCCAGCCACCTGGACATCCCCGCCATCGAGGCGTACTTCCTGCCGGAGCTGGACGACAAGGCCAATCCGCTGAAGATCAAGGGCGTCGGCGAACTGGGCATCTGCGGCGCCGGGGCCTCCCTCACTAACGCCGTCTACAACGCCTGCGGGGTGCGCATCCGCGACTATCCGCTGACGGTGGACAAGGTGCTGGAGGGGCTGAAGATGGCCTGACGCCGGGCGGCGCGATTCAACGCGCCGCCTTCGCCCTTGAGCGCGTCGCCAGCAGCACCCCGCCGATGGCGATCACCATGGCCGCCCAGGCCAGCGGTGGCAGGGTTTCGCCCAGCAGCAGCCAGGCGCTCAGGGCGGCGCCCGGCGGGACGCAGAAGAACAGCGCGCTGACCCGCGCCGCCTCGCCGACGCGGATCATCCATACCAGCAGGCTGATGGCCAGCAGCGAATTGGCCAGGACCAGGTAGGCCAGGGCGCCGATGAAGGCCGGTGCCCAGTGCACCGGGGTGTGCTCGAACAGCAGCGCCACCGGCGCGCAGCAGACCAGGCCGACGCTGTATTGCACCAGGTTGTTGGTGACCGGATGCTGGGCCACGCCCAGGCGTTTTTCGTAGAGCACCGCGCTGGTCATGCCCAGTAGCGCGCCCACCGCCAGCAGGATACCCAGGCCGGACTCCACGGCGACGCTGGCCCGTGCCAGGATCACCCCGATGGCGCCCAGCAGGCCCAGCGCCAGCCCCAGCCATTGCAGTGGCGCCACCCGCTCGCCGACCAGCAGGGGCGCGCCCAGGGCGACCAGGATCGGCTGCAGCGAGGCGACCATGGCCACTACGTTGGCCGAGGCGCCCAGCACCAGGGCGCCATAGCTCATGCCGAAGTAGATGCCCTGGATCAGGAAACCGACCACGGCGAGATTCGCCCACTCCCGGCGCGTGCGCGGCAGTGGCGGCCGGAGGATGAGGAAGGCCACCAGCAGCACGCCGAAGGCCAGCGCATAGCGCATCGTCAGGATGGTGAACGGCGGCGCATAGGCGAGGCCCACCTTGGAGACGGCGAAACCGGCGGACCAGAGGGCGAGGAAGACCAGCGGGATGAGGCGCAGCAGCCAGGGATTCAGCGGGGTGGACGACATCGGACTCTCGAAGCCAGGCGAATCAGCGGGACGCCACTCGCGAGCGGGAAGGATAGCTGACGATCAGCAGACCGCTGAGCACCAGCGCGGCGCCGAGCAGAAAGCCGGGGCCCGGCGTCTCCTTGAGTAGCCAGACGCCCATCAGCACGCCGAACAGCGGCGTCAGCAGCGTCAGCGTGCCCAGGGGCGCGGCGCGATAGCGGCTGAGCAACACGAACCAGCCGAGCAGGCTCGCCCCCGCGACGATGAACACCTGGAACGCCAGGCTCGACCAGGCCAGGGAATCCAGCGCGGCCAGATCGAGCTGCTTGCCCAGCGGCAGGGCCAGGGCCAGAAGCACCACTCCGGTCACCCCGAGTTGATAGAACAGGGTGCGCAGCGGCGGCGCCTCGGCCAGGGCGCTGCGGCGGATCAGTACCGTGGTGGCGCCCCAGCAGGCGCCGCCGAGCAGGCCGATGAGATCGCCCCGCCAGCTCGTCGCGCCGCTCGGTTGGCCGATCAGGAAGGCGCAGACCACCCCCGCGCTCGCCAAGGCGATGCCCAGCCACTGGCGCGACGACAGCCGCTCCCCCGGCACCAGCCAGTGCAGGCCGCAGGCGGCGAACAGCGGTGCGGTGTAGATGAACACCACCATGTGCGCGGCGCTGGTGTACTTGAGGCCCACCGCCATGCAGAGGAATTCAAGGGCGAACAGCGAGCCGGCCAGCAGACCGGGAAGCAGCGTCTGGTCCCGTCCCAGGCAGTGGATGCCGCGCCAGCGGGCCAGGCCATAGAGCAACCCGGCCGCCAGCAGCGAGCGCCAGCCGATCTGCAGCAGCGGATCGACCTGCTCGGCGATGGCCTTGATCGCGGTCTGCTGCAATCCCCACACCAGGCAGAGCACCAGCATCAGCAGCACCGCGGGGGCATCGAGTTCTTTACGCATGAGCGCTGCTCCAGAAAATCCAACGTCTGCATGTTGAAGGTGGCTGAATAGGTCCGACAAACGATGTTTAATGGGCGTCAGGCTCAGGAAAACTAAGGCTTGTCTGAAAAGTCGCCGAGCGAAGATCAGGCAAGGCAAAAATCGGCGAGGAAGCGGACCGCGCTCGCGAACGAGTTTACGAGTGGTAAATGAGCATTCCGATGGGGCCGCCCAGGCCGGGCTGGCGATCCAGCGGGTTTTTAACGCAGCATGACCGAGCGCAGGCACTTTTCAGACAAGCCGAGGCTGCCGTGACGATCGCCCTCCCCCTCAACGCCCTGCGCGCCTTCGCCGTAGCGGCCCGGCATCAGCACTTCGCCAAGGCCGCGGACGAACTTCACGTCACCGCCGGGGCCATCAGCCGGCAGATCCGCCTGCTGGAAGAGGAGCTGGGCCAGACCCTGTTCGAGCGCCTGCCCCAGGGGGTGCGGCTTACCGTGCAGGGGCGCGCCCTGGCCACCGAGATCGCTCCCCACCTCGACGGCCTGACCCGCGCCGTGGCCCGGGCACGGCTCAAGAGCAGCGTGCTCACCGTCAGCGCGCCGCCCACCTTCGGCCAGGAGTGGCTGTTGTCACGCCTGGAAGACTTCCAGCGCCAGCATCCGGATATCGAGGTCTTTCTCGACGCCTCCTCCGCCATCGTGCCCCTCGGTTCCGAGGGTGGCGCCCAGGCGGCGATCCGCTATGGCCGCGGGGACTGGCAGGATGGCGAGATCCGCCTGCTGCTGCGCGAGTGGATCTTCCCGGTCTGCAGCCCGGCGCTGATCACCGCCCCGCTTGCCGAACCCGCGGCCTTGCTCGACTATCCGCTGCTGCACGCCGAATGGCCCGGCGGCTGGCGGGCAGGTCGGCCCAGCAGCAGGTTCAACGCCTGGCAGGACTGGTTCGCCAGCCAGAACGTCCGCCTCAGCGACAGCCTGCGCGGCCCGCGCTACTCACTGAGTGGCATGGCGTTGCAACAGGCGGCGGCCGGCAAGGGCGTCGCCCTCGGCGGTTGCGTGCTGGCCCAGCGGCTGCTGGCCAGCGGCGCCCTGGTCCGCCCGCTGCCGGACCAGTTCAACCAGCTTTCGCCCCAGGCCTACTTCCTGGTATTGCCCAAGGGCCCGGTGGAGGCGCCGGTGCAGCGCTGGATCGCCTGGTTGCTGGAGCAGGTACGCAGCTTCCGCGACACCCATGCCCAGCGGCAGGAGACCGACGGTGCCTGGTGAGGAGCGGGCAATTCGGTCAGGCTAGGC
>CAUQPA010000173.1:0-7495 GCA_963519325.1 uncultured Pseudomonas sp.
GCGCCTGGGCACCCGCACCGCCTCCCTGGGCATGGCCCTGGAGGTAGCAGGCCTGGTGCTGGTAGCCGCCCTGGCGGGCTCACCGGCCTGGCTACCCGTTCCGCTGCTGTTGATCGGCCTGGGGCAGGGCATCGCGCTGCCCGCCCTGGTCAGGTTGAACGCGGATCAGGTGGCGCCGAGCTTGGCCGGTCTGGCGGCTGGCTTGACGAATGCCACCTTGCAGATCAGCGCTGCCCTGTCGGTCGCGCTCATGGGTGGCCTGTTCTTCCAGCTCGCCCCCGAGGGCGCCCCTGCCGCGACGGTTCGCTTCGCCTTTGCGCTGACGTCCCTGGCGATTGCCGGCGCCTTGGCGCTGGCGGCGGGATTGAGTTGGCGGAGAACGCCGGCGGGCGCTGTCCAGACCTCCGTTGGATCCAGTACCCACTGACCTTGCCCAAAACCATCAAGGGGAAACCTGCATGAAAAAGACCTGGCTTATCACCGGCTGCTCCTCTGGCCTCGGCCAGCACCTTGCCGTGGCAGCCGCTGCGCGCGGCGACAATGTCGTGGCCACCGCCCGCGATCCGGCCGTATTGCAATCGCTGACCCAACGGTTCCCGGATAACCTCAAGGCAGTGCGCCTGGATGTCACGGACGCCAGCTCCATGGCCGCCGCTATCGCCCTCGCACAGCAGGCATTCGGCGGCCTCGATGTCTTGGTGAACAATGCCGGGGTCGGCTTCATTGGGGCGGTCGAAGAGGCCGAGCCCAGTGAATACCGGCCGGTTTTCGAGGTGAATGTCTTCGGCCTGATCGAGATGACCCGCCTGGCGTTGCCCGCGCAGCGCGAGAGCGGCGCGGGCCGCATCGTCACTCTGTCGTCCGGGGCAGGGCTATCGGGAGGCGCCGGCTCGGGTTACTACAGCGCCAGCAAGTTCGCCGTCGAGGGCTTTTCGGAGTCCCTGGCCAGGGAAGTCGAACCCCTTGGCCTGCGGGTGATTATCGTGGAGCCCGGTCCCTTCAGAACCGACTTCCTCGGACGCTCCATCGCGCTGGCGAAGCGGGTGATCGGCGCCTATGCCGACACCGCAGGCCGCCGTCGTGCCTATCGCGACAGCAGCGACGGCAGGCAGGCGGGAGATCCGCAAAAGGCTGCCGCGGTGATCCTGCAGGCGGTGGAGTCGCCGAATCCGCCGCTGCATCTGCCGCTGGGACCGGTCGCCTACGACATCGCCGCACACAAGCTGAGTTCGCTGCGAGCGGATATGAGCGCCTGGCGAGCCATTGCCCTGCATACCGACTATGACTGACTGGCGCGAAGCAGAGGCGCGGAGCCCTGGCCCGTTCAGCGAACACGCCGTGCGGCCCGGGCTGCCGGTCGACCCTTTTCCATTCGGTCGGTGTCGGCGGCGATCTCTGCACAGGCGGTACGGCTCTGGCTATCCAGCAGGATCGGCGCACCCTGGGCACCACGCGTGGCGGCGTCCCGGGGGCGTCCGAGGTTCTCAGCCGTAGCGCTTGAACGCCTCGATGGCCAGGCCGTTGCCGATGTTGCCGAAGCGGTCGCCGTCCACCAGGCGGGCGCCGGGGAAGCGCTTGGACAAGGCCTGGCGCAGGGCCGGGATGCCGCTGGAGCCGCCGGTGAAGAACAGGCTGTCGACCCGCGCCGGGTCGAGGTCGGCGTGGGCCAGCAGGTCATCCACGCCGCGGCTCAGGCGTTCCAGTTGCAGGGCGATGGCAGCGTCAAACAGCGGACGTTCCAAATCGGCGGCCAGGCCGGTCTCGATGCGATCCAGGCGCAGGGTGCGGCGCCAGTCGTCGGTCAGGGCGATCTTGGCGTCTTCCACCTGCATGGCCAGCCAGTGGCCGGCACGCTGTTCGATGAGCTTGAACAGGCGATCCATGCAGCGGGTGTCCTGGGCGTCGTATCTCATGTCGCGCAGGCCCAGCACGCTCTTCTTGGCGTAGACGGCGTTGATGGTGTGCCAGGTCGCCAGGTTGATGTAGTGGCTGGTGGGCATGGTGGCGCCGCTCTTCATGGCGCTGCCGTAACCCAGCAGCGGCATCACCCCTTCCAGACTCAGCTGACGGTCGAAGTCGGTGCCGCCGACGTGCACGCCGCCGGTGGCGAGGATGTCACCGGCGCGGTCGGCCAGCGCGCGGCGCTCCGGGGCCAGGCGCACCAGGGAGAAGTCCGAGGTACCACCGCCGATGTCGACGATCAGCACCAGCTCTTCGCGCTCGATGCTGCGCTCGTAGTCGAAGGCGGCGGCGAGGGGTTCGAACTGGAAGGAGATGTCGGTGAAACCCACCTGCCGCGCCACGGCGGCTAGGGTGTCCTCGGCCTCCTGGTCGGCGAGCGGATCGTCATCGACGAAGTGCACCGGACGACCCAGCACCACGGCGTCGAAAGCGCGGTCGGCCTGCGCCTCGGCGCGCTGCTTGAGGGTGCCGAGGAACAGGCCGAGTACCTCGGTGAAGGGCAGGGCGCTACCGAGGATGCTGGTCTCGCCCTTGAGCAGGCTGGAGCCGAGCAGGCTCTTGAGGGATCTCAGCAGCCGGCCTTCGTAGCCTTCCAGGTATTCGTGCAGCGCCTGGCGACCATAGGCCGGGCGCCGCTCCTCGGCGTTGAAGAAGATCACCGAGGGCAGGGTGGCCTTGCCTTCCTCGAGGGGCAGCAGGACCTCACCCGATGGCCGCAGCCAGCCGGCGGTGGAGTTGGAGGTACCGAAGTCGAGGCCCAGGGCCCGGGCGGGTAACGCAGACATGTCAGGATCCGTAACGCGAACAGCCGCGCAGTTTAGCCCAGACCGGCGCGCAAACGAACCCTGGCCGGATGCCAGCAGGGTGGTCGCAGACGTCTCGCCGGGGCTTCGGCAATAGCGGGGGGTGCGCGACGGGGCTAGGGCCTGGGCCCTTCCTCACGGCGCTGGTCGAGGCTGCAGGCGTCATCTCGACAGCGGCGCCCGCCGTCCGGATGCGGCAGCCAGGTCAGGCCCGGACGCAGCTTGAGGAACAGGCGATAACCCAGCTCCAGCAGGGGCCGCATCGGGCGCCAGGCCAGCGGTCGGGCCCAGTGGCCGAGGCCGGCGGTACGCCAGCTCCAGTAGGTGGCATCCAGGCCGCGGAACCAGTGGCCCTCGGCATCCCGGGCATGCAGCAGGTCGAGCATGGCCTGGCGCGGCGGGGCATCGGCCGGCGCCTGGTAATCCGGCGCGGCCAGGTCGACCAGGTGCAGCCGGCTCGGATCGGCGTGCCGCCGCAGCCAGGCGATCTCGCGGGCGCAGAGCGGGCAGGCACCGTCGTGGTAGAGGGTCAGGGGCAGGCGGGGGGCGTGCATCGGGATCTTCCTCTGGGTCTTGCCTATCTGGCCGGGCGGGGGGGGCTGCGGTTGCGCTTTCCGCCGAACGGTAAGCGCAACGGCGCGCCCTGGCGAGTCGGAATTGGAGACGCCGGATGACGGCATTGCAGCTAAACAACGAACGAGGTCGCTATGGATCTGGGAATCAAGGGGCGCGTCGCCCTCATCACGGGCGCCAGCGGTGGCATGGGGCTGGCCACGGCCAAGCTGTTGGCCGAGGAAGGCGTCAAGCTGGTGCTGTCCGACCTGGAGCAAGGCAAGCTGGCAGAGGCGGCCAAGAGCCTGCCAGGCGAGCCGCTGCTGATCGCCGCCGACATGACCGACCAGGCGGCGGTGAACAGGCTGGTGGAGCAGGGCGAAGCCCGTTTCGGCCAGATCGACATCGTGGTGCATACCGCGGGCGTCACGGGCGCCAAGGGCGATCCGCTGGAACTGGCCGATGCCGACTACGAGGAGGCCTGGGCCACCGATTTCTTCTCCGCCGTCCGTGTCGCCCGCGCCGCCATCCCGCGCATGCGTAAGCGTGGCTGGGGCCGCTTCGTCTGCATCACCTCGGAAAACGCCGTCCAGCCCTATTGGGAAGAGGCCGTCTACAACGTGGCCAAGGCGGCCCTGGCGGCCTTCATCAAGAACCTCTCCTACAAGGAAGCGGCCCACGGCGTACTGTGCAACACCGTCTCGCCGGCCTTTATCGAGACCGGCATGACCGACGGCATGATGGAAAAGCGCGCCAAGAAACTGGGTGTCTCCTTCGAAGAAGCCATCGAAAGCTTCCTCGACGAAGAGCGACCCGGCATCGTGCAGAAGCGCCGCGGCAAGGTGGAAGAGGTGGCCGCGGCCATCGCCCTGCTGGTGTCGGAGCGGGCCTCCTTCATCAACGGCAGCAACCTGCGCGTGGATGGCGGTTCGGTCCAGGCCGTGCAGAACTAGGTTCGCCCCCGCTCAATCGCGGTAGAAGGTCAGGCCGCGATTGACTGCGCAGCGATAGGCGACCTTGTCGCCATGCGGGCGGTAGGAGGGCAGGTCGAACGCCTCCATGCTGAACTCGGCGGAGTCGTCGGGTTTCACCCGGTAGCGCAGGATCTGTACCAGCGGCTGGCCATCTGCCGCGATGCTGACATGTTCGTCGGCGAAGGCCAGCACCTGGTCAGGGGTGATGCGGAAGGCATCCAGCCGCAAACCGCCGCGGGTCTGGCTGGGTTTGGCAGAGGGTAAGGCCGGTTGGCAGGCGCCGAGGTCCAGCACCAGGTGGACCGCGGCGCCCTGCAGCAGCGCAGTACGTAGCGCTGGCTGGTCTGGCAGGGGAGTAGCGGCCTGGGCACCGAGGACGAACAGGCCGGAGTAGAAGGGCAGCAAACGCGAGGTCATGGTCAGGCTCCATGGCATCAGGAGCGCTCTAGCTTAGTCAGGCGTAGCGGTGCGATCGCTGCGCCGGGTCACGCTTTGCTCTGGGACGCGGGTTTCAGCCCTCAGCCCCAGGCTTCATCCACTGACCCGCCTGGCTGCCGCGGCACTCCGGCCCCTTGATGCGGATACCTAGCCGGGTTGCCCTTGGTCGGACGAGGATGGTGCCGAGTCCGGTTCGCTCTGCTGACGCCGCACCGCCTCTTCCAAGGGGATGAACTTCACCTGGCGATCCTTGACCACCGGCGGCAGGGTGATGCCCATGGAGACGTAGATGCTGGTGAACATGTCGACGCCCATGTCGGCCGGTTTCACCCAGTCCACCGGTACATAGAGCAGGCCACCGCCCACCGGCACGGGCGCCGAGGGCACCAGCACGGCGTGATAGTGGCGACCGTCGATGTCCACCACCGCCGGATTGGGCAGCAGGGCCAGCACCGCCACGCCCTGGCCACCGAAGAAGCACCAAACGGGGCTCATGGCGCGGATGTCCGCCCCGCCTTCCTTGCGGTCGAGCAACTCGACGAAGCGTTCGGCCAGGCCATAGAGCTTGCCGAACACCGGTATGCGCCGGAAGGTCAGGTTGGCGAACCAGGCCAGCGGCCGGCGCAGGCCCAGCTTGACGGCGATGCCCAGCGGATAGAGCAGCACCAGCAGCACCAGGGTGCCGATGCCATAGGCCGCCAGGGAATTGCCGACGAAGGGGTGCCCGACCGCCACGAACAGCTGGCCGAGGGTGGTGTTCGGTCCGATCAGCCCATTGAGGAAGCTGACGATCCAGCCGATCAGGGCCAGGGTCAGCACCAGCGGCAGGAGCAACAGCAGCCCGGCCAGCCAGGTGGACACGATGCTTTCGAAACCGCGACGAACGAAGGGCATGCAAGGACTCGACGGCTAAAGCACCAGTCTACGCGAGCCGTGCGCTCAGCGCCCGTCACACCCTCGCCGACGGGCACTCGGCGGCGGATTCGCTGGTCTGGAAGACAATCCCCTCGCGTTTCTGGAGTCCTGCCATGCCGTTCAAGCTTCGCCCGCTGCTCCTCGCGGCGCTACCCCTCGCCCTGTGCGCCGGCTGGGCGCTGACCACCCCCGCGCAGGCCGCCACCCAGGTGGTGCAGGTCCGCGACCTGCCCATCGGCGCAGGGCGCCCCAAGGTCATCGTCTCCACCTCCGGCAAGACCGCCGAGCAGGTGCTGGAGCAGGGCCGCGCCGCCGCCGGGTCCGCGGCGGTCGACATCCTGGAATTGCGCCTCGACCTCCTGGGCTTCGCCACGGACGCCGACCAGGTCGCCGCCCTGGGGCGGCAACTGGTGCAGGTGCTGGGCGGCAAGCCCCTGCTGCTGACCTTCAGGTCCAAACGCGAAGGCGGTGCCGGCGAGCTGGATGATGCGGCCTATGCCGCGCTCTACGGCAAGTTGCTGCAGGCGGGCTTTGCCGACCTGATCGACGTGGAAATGCGGCGCGACGAGCGCAGGGTCAAGGCGCTGGTGGTCGAGGCGCACAAGACCGGAGCCAAGGTGATCCTCTCCAGCCATGACTTCCAGGGCACCCCGAGCAATGCCGAGATGACGAAGCGCCTGCAACGCCAGCAGGCGCTGGGCGCCGACATCCTCAAGCTGGCGGTGATGCCCCACGACGGCGGCGACGTCGCCCGCCTACTGCAGGTGACCTGGAACATGCACGAGCGCAGCCCCCGGCCACTGCTCATCATGGCCATGGGCGGTACCGGCAGCGTCTCCCGCCTGGCGGGCGAAACCTTCGGCAGCGCCCTCACCTTCGGTAGCCAGGGCCAGGCGTCGGCCCCGGGGCAAATCGAGGCTGACGTCCTGCACCAGGCGCTGGAGGCGCTGCGCCGGGCGCGCCAGCCCTCGTCATAGCCAGCGGCGGTAGAAGGCCGCTTCCTGCTCCAGGGCATCCGCCTGGTTGGCGGCCTGGCGAAAACCATGGCCTTCGTCGGGGTAGCGGCGCACCACCACCGGCACACCGCGAGCCTCCAGGGCGGCGGCCATGGCGTCGGTCTGCGCGGGTACCACCACGGCGTCCTTGAGGCCCTGAAGGAAGATCACCGGCGCCTGGATGCCCGCGGCATGCAGCAGCGGGGTACGGGCCTCGTAGCGGGCCCGGTCGGCTATGGGGTCGCCGATCAGCCAGTCGAGGTAGTCGGCCTCGAACTTGTGGGTGACCTTGGCCAACGCCAGGGGATCGCTGACCCCATAGAGGCTGGCTCCGGCGCGGAAGACGTCACGGAAGGCCAGGGCGCAGAGCACCGTGTAGCCACCGGCGCTGCCGCCACGGATGAAGGCCCGTGCCGGATCCACCAGGCCCTGGGCGCCCAGGTGTTCGACCACCGCACAGGCATCCTCCACGTCCACCTCGCCCCAGCGCAGGTGCAACGCCTGGCGGTAGGCACGGCCATGGCCACTGCTGCCACGATAGTTGAGATCGGCCACGGCGAAGCCCTGGCGTACCCAGAACTGGATGCGCGCCTCGAACACCGGATAGGTACAGGAGGTCGGGCCGCCGTGGATGCTGACCAGCAGCGGCGGTGGACCCTCGCCATGGCGTTCCGGCAGATAGAGAAAGCCCTGGGCCTGGCCATCGCCGCTGGGGTAGCTCAGGGGTTGCGGCGCGACGATGGCGGCTTCCGTCAGGGGCGCCACGCCGCCGGTGACGATGTCCACCGCGCCGGTTGCTCGGTCGATGGCCAGGATCGCCGAGGGCCGCGTCGGCGCGGCGGCGATGCAGTAGCAG
>CAUQPA010000174.1:0-7483 GCA_963519325.1 uncultured Pseudomonas sp.
GGTCTGGGGCGAGGCCATGCTCGAGGAGCTGCTCGACCGGGCCGAGGGTCCGCCGCTGCTGCTGGTGCTGGATGGCGTCACCGATCCGCACAACCTCGGCGCCTGCCTGCGCAGCGCCGATGCCGCCGGGGCCTTGGCGGTGATCGTACCCAAGGACAAGTCCGCCACCCTGACCGCGGTGGTGCGCAAGGTGGCCTGTGGCGCGGCCGAGGTGTTGCCGCTGGTGGCCGTCACCAACCTGGCGCGCACCCTGGAAAAGCTACAGAAGCGCGGCCTGTGGATCGTGGGTACCGCCGGTGAGGCGACCCAGGAGATCTACGACGTCGACATGAGTGGTCCGACCGTGGTGGTCATGGGGGCCGAAGGCAAGGGTATGCGCCGGCTGACCCGCGAGCATTGCGATCACCTGGCCCGCCTGCCCATGGCCGGCAGTGTCAGTAGCCTCAACGTCTCGGTGGCGACCGGGGTCTGTCTGTTCGAAGCCGTGCGCCAGCGGCGCGCCTCGTCGTCCTGATGGGAACATGAAGAAACGCCTGGGCGCCTGGGCAGTGCGTATCGCACTATACGAATCGCGCTGCAATGCGCAAAATACCAGGCTAGCCTTGGGAAACCCCTGGGTGAGGCAGGTAAACGAGAGGATGCCCGCGTGAGTCAGGAGATCCAAGAGCCGGTCGGCTTGCGAGTGCTGCTTGTCGAAGACGATGCCACGTTGCGCATGCTGACCACGGAAGTCATCGAAGAGCTGGACCACCAGGTCACGGCCGTCGCCTCGGCGGAGGCCGCCCTGGAGCTGCTGCCGCAGGGCGAGCACGATGTGCTGTTCACCGATATCGGGCTGGGCGGCATGTCCGGTATCGAGTTGACGCGGCGCGCCCTGGTGATGGATCCGGCGCTGCGCATCGTCGTCGCCTCGGGTTATGCCTTCGAGCCCGAGCCGGGCATGGAGGCGCGGGTCGGGGTGCTGATCAAGCCCTACGACCTGAACAAGATCCGCCAGGCCCTGGCCGACGTGCGACGCTGAGTACCCGGTGCGGGCCGGCGGTCGTGCCGGTCGTGCCCACGGTTGCGCCCCCGGGCGCCCTTCTCTAGAATGTCGCCCCTTGCCCGGAGTGCGTCCGCACTCCACCGGGCAAGTCACCCGAACTATTCACTCCTTGCCTGACCGCGTCTGCGCGGCAGGCTGCAACCCGTAAGGAGCATTAAATGCGTCATTACGAAGTCGTGTTCCTGGTTCATCCGGACCAGAGCGAACAGGTGGGCGGCATGGTCGAGCGCTACACCAAGGCTATCGAAGAAGACGGTGGCAAAGTCCATCGCCTGGAAGACTGGGGCCGTCGTCAGCTGGCTTACGCCATCGACAACGTTCACAAGGCTCACTACGTACTCATGAACATCGAGTGCAGCGCCAAGGCCCTGGCCGAGCTGGAAGACAACTTCCGCTACAACGACGCCGTGATCCGCAACATGATCCTGCGCCGTGACGAGGCCGTCACCGGTCAATCCGAGATGCTCAAGGCCGAAGAAAACCGCAACGAGCGTCGCGAGCGTCGCGAGCGTCCCGCCGAGTCCGAGTCCGAGTCCGCCGATGGCAACTCCGACGACGCCGACAGCGCCGAGTAATCTGGATCTAGCGAGGAATCATTGTCATGGCACGTTTCTTCCGTCGTCGTAAGTTCTGCCGTTTCACCGCCGAAGGCGTGAAAGAGATCGACTACAAGGATCTCAACACCCTGAAGGCCTACGTCTCCGAAACCGGCAAGATCGTCCCGAGCCGTATCACTGGCACCAAGGCCAAGTACCAGCGTCAGCTGGGCGCCGCCATCAAGCGTGCCCGTTACCTGGCCCTGCTGCCCTACACCGACAGCCACGGTCGTTGATCGACGCCTGAGCACGGATAACGGATAAACACGGCATGCGGCCTCTGGCTGAGTTCATCATGCGCGGCCGTACTCAGGCCACCCTGGTGGTGGTACTGGGCGCGATCGTGCCGCTGCTGTACTGGATGACCGCTGCCGGTGGCAGCCTGGTGCTGTTGCGCCGGGGACCTGCCGCGGCTGCCGGGGTGCTGGTCTGGGCCCTGTTGCCGGCGCTGTTCTGGCTGTATCTGGGCGATGCCAGCATTCTGCTGGTGTTGCTGGGTTCGACGCTGCTGGCGGCCATCTTGCGCCAGAGCCGGTCCTGGACGCGGGTGCTGCTGGCCAGTGTCCCCCTGGGACTGGTCTTCGCGCTGGTGCTGGGCCAGGTCTACGCCGAGGGTATCACGCAGCTGGCGGACGAAATCCGCCAGATGCTGCCCAAGGTGCTGGGCCCGAGCGCAGCGCAATTGCCGCCGGAAAAGCAGGCGCAGTTGCAGTTGTTGCTGCTGCCCGTGCTGACCGGCCTGATGGCGGCGTTCTTCCAGATCACCTGCCTGCTGTGCCTGATGTTGGGGCGCTACTGGCAGGCGGCGCTGTACAACCCCCAGGGGTTCGGGCGTGAGTTCCGCGCCCTGAGGTTACGTCCGGCCATCGCGCTCGGCCTGCTGGCCCTGCTGGTGCTGGCGCCGAACCTGGGCAGTGGGCTTGGCCTGCTGACCCCGCTGTGCAGCGTGCCGCTGGCGTTCGCCGGCATCGCCCTGCTGCATGGGCTGGTGGCGGCCAAGCGCCTGGCGGGCTTCTGGCTGGTGGGGCTGTACGTGACGCTGCTGCTGTTCGGGCAACTGATCTATCCGTTGTTGGTGATTCTGGCTGTGATCGATAGCGTGTTCGATTTCCGTGGGCGGTCTGCGCAAGAGCCGCAGGGGCCCGCGGACGGTGAAGGTTAAAAGTTAAGAGGAAAGACTCAATGGATGTCATCCTGCTGGAAAAGATCGCCAACCTGGGCAACCTGGGCGACAAAGTGAACGTCAAGGGCGGCTACGCCCGTAACTTCCTGCTGCCGCAGGGCAAGGCCACCGCAGCTACCGCTGCCAACGTCGAGGCTTTCGAAGCTCGTCGCGCCGAGCTCGAGAAGCAGGCTGCCGAGAAGAAGGCCCAGGCCGACGCCCGTGCCGCCAAGCTGGCTGAACTGACCGTGACCATCGCCGCCAACTCCGGCGACGAAGGCAAGCTGTTCGGTTCCATCGGCACCCGCGACATCGCCGAAGCCGTCAGCGCCGCTGGCGTCGAGCTGGACAAGAGCGAAGTCCGCCTGCCCAACGGTGCCCTGCGTAACACCGGCGAATACGATGTCGAAGTGCACCTGCACACCGACGTCGAAGCCACCGTTAAGGTCGTCGTCGTCGCTGAATAAGCGCGCCGTCGCCTGACTGGCGGACTTGCGCCCCGGCGCCGGTCTGCCGACAATCGGGCACGTCATTGCCAAGGCAGTGACGTGCCCTTTGTCTTTTCTGCCCTTTCGAAAATCATTTCGCCACCCGCAACGGGGGCCCAAGACCTGCGCATGAACGAGATTTCCCTGCCCGAGCAGTACGATCTGCAGACCGCTGCCCTCAAGGTGCCGCCGCATTCCATCGAGGCCGAACAGGCCGTGCTGGGCGGTCTGATGCTAGACAACAATGCCTGGGAGCGCGTGCTCGATCAGGTGTCCGATGGCGACTTCTATCGCCACGATCACCGCCTCATCTTCCGCGCCGTGGCCCGCCTGGCCGAGCGCAACCAGCCGTTCGACGTGGTGACCCTGTCCGAGCAGCTGGACAACGAAGGCCAACTGCCCCAGGTGGGCGGCCTGGCCTACCTGGCCGAGCTGGCGAAGAACACGCCATCGGTCGCCAACATCAAGGCCTACGCGCAGATCGTGCGCGAGCGGGCCACCCTGCGCCAGTTGATCGGCATCAGCGCCGACATCGCCGACAGCGCCTACAACCCGGAAGGCCGAGGCGCCAACGAACTGCTCGACGAAGCCGAGCGCAAGATCTTCGAGATCGCCGAGGCCCGCCCCAAATCCGGCGGCCCGGTCGGGGTGAACGACATCCTGACCAAGGCCATCGACCGCATCGATACGCTGTTCAACTCCAGCGACGCCATCACCGGCGTCTCCACCGGCTTCGCCGACCTGGACGAGAAGACCAGCGGCCTGCAACCGGCCGACCTGATCATCGTCGCCGGCCGCCCGTCCATGGGCAAGACCACCTTCGCCATGAACCTGGTGGAGAACGCGGTGCTGCGGACCGACAAGGCGGTGCTGGTGTTCTCCCTGGAAATGCCCGCCGACTCCATCGTGCTGCGGATGCTCTCGTCCCTCGGCCGCATCGACCAGACCAAGGTCCGCTCCGGCAAGCTGGACGACGACGACTGGCCGCGGCTGACCTCGGCGGTCAACCTGCTCAACGACCGCAAGCTGTTCATCGACGATACCGCCGGCATCAGCCCCTCGGAAATGCGTGCCCGCACCCGGCGCCTGGTGCGCGAGCACGGCGACCTGGCGCTGATCATGGTGGACTACCTGCAGCTGATGCAGATCGGCGGCAGCAGCGGCGAGAACCGCACCAACGAGATCTCCGAGATCTCCCGCTCGCTCAAGGGCCTGGCCAAGGAATTCAATTGCCCGGTGGTGGCGCTGTCCCAGCTCAACCGCTCGCTGGAGCAGCGGCCGAACAAGCGCCCGGTGAACTCCGACCTGCGCGAATCGGGCGCCATCGAGCAGGACGCCGACGTCATCATGTTCGTCTACCGGGACGAGGTGTACCACCCGGAGACCGAGTACAAGGGCGTGGCGGAAATCATCATCGGCAAGCAGCGTAACGGCCCGATCGGCACCACGCGGCTGGCCTTCATCGGCAAATACACCCGGTTCGAGAATCTCGCGCCCGGCAGCTACGTTTTCGAGGACGAATGATGGTCAAGGACAAGCTGAAGATCGCGGTCCTGCTCGGCGGCACCAGCGAGGAGCGCGATGTGTCCATCGCCAGCGGTGCCCAGGTGGTGGCGGCCTTGCGCCGGCGCGGGCATCAGGTGGTGACCGTGGATACCGCCCTGGGTCTGCTGGACGAAGACGCCGAGCGGGCGCTGCTGGAGGCCCGGGTTGGCCTCGAGCCGCCGGAGCGGACCGCCCTGGTGCGGATGCGGGGCCAGGATGCCGGCGCGGTGCTCAGCCGTGCCCAGCTGGGCGACCAGGACCTGCTGTTCCTCGCCCTGCACGGGGGGACCGGCGAGAACGGTACCCTGCAGACCCTGCTCGACCTGGCCGAGTTGAACTACACCGGCAGCGGCCGGGTGGGCAGCGCCGTGGCGATGGACAAGGACCTCAGCAAGCGGCTGTTCCGCGCCGCCGGGGTGCCCACCGCCGATTGGCTGATGGCGCCGGTGGATGCCGCCATCGTGGCCGAGACCCTGGGCTTCCCGGTGATCGTCAAGCCCAGCCAGCAGGGCTCCACCGTGGGCCTGAGCAAGGTCAGCCGCGCCGAGGACCTGCAACCGGCCATCGAGCTGGCGTTGCGGTACGACCGTGAGGTGATGATCGAGCGCTTCGTCGCCGGACGCGAGCTGACCGTAGGCGTGCTGGGCGACCAGCCGCTGGCGGTGGGCGAGATCGTCCTCGGCCAGAGCGGCGTGTTCGACTACACCAGCAAGTACCAGCCCCAGGGCGCGGTCGAGGTATTCCCGGCCGAGGTCTCCGCGGAGATCGCCGAGGAAGCGCGCCGCCTGGCCCTGGCGGCGCACCGGGCGCTCAAGCTGGACGGCTACAGCCGCGCCGACTTCCGCCTGGATGCCGAAGGGCGGCTGTGGTGCCTGGAGGTCAATACCCTGCCGGGGATGACCGCTACCAGCCTGCTGCCGCAATCGGCCGCCGCCGTCGGCATCGACTTCGACGAGCTCTGCGAACGCATCTGCCGGCTGGCCCTGCAGGCCTGACCCTCCGCAGCCGACGCCGCTATCGCTTCGGGCGGTGGCGGCTGCGTCCCGTGCCGAAGCCAGATGCGGACTCGCCGCCATGCCCCAGACGCTGACCCCGGTGCAGACCCGGGCGCTGTTCTTCTCCGCGTTGTTGCTGTTCGTCCTGCCCTTCATCCTGGTCGACTTCCCCTATGTCGACGACAACTGGCGCATCCAGTTGCAGAACGGCCCGGAGTGGCGCCAGCAGGGCCGGGTGCTCACCGAGGTCTTCTACCGGCTGCTGACCTTCAGCGGCAGCACCCTCAATCTGTTTCCCCTGCCGTTGCTGATCGCCTGCGCGGCGGCGGCCTGGGCGCTGACCGACCTGGCCCGCCACTGTTTCGGCGCGCCCCGCCCGACCCAGTGCCTGGCGATCCTGCCGCTGTGGTTCTCGCCCTTCTGGCTGGGCAACCTGACCTACCAGTACGACGGCCCGACCATGGCCCTGAGCCTGGTGGCGGTGATCTATGCGGTGATCTTCCGCAGTCGTCATACGGCCTTGGCGCTGCTGGTGCCGGCGCTGCTGCTGGCGGCGGCCATCGCCTTCTACCAGGTGGCGCTCAATGTCTTCCTCGGGCTCTGCTGCCTGGAGCTGATCCGCGCGGTGCAGCGGCGCGAGGCGCCGGCACAGGCCCTGCGCCTGGTCCTGCGCCAGGGCCTGCAGCTGCTGCTGGGCGGCGTGCTCTACTACCTGACGGCCTACCAGCTGGTGGCGACCACCCGGCATGCCGGCCTGGGGGGCGACCTGCTGCCCGTGCTCTGGCAGCGCCTGGGCGAGGTGGCGCAGAGCGTCGGCCTGCTGGTCACCCCGGGCAATCTCTGGCTATGGTGGCTGTTCGGCGGGCTGGCGGCGCTCGGCTACGGCCTGGGCGCCCTGAGCTACGCCCGCGCCTATGGCCGGCGGGCGCTCTTGCCGCTGCTGCTGTACGGCGCCACCCTGCCGGTGCTGGCCTTCTGCGTCGCCGGCATCACCCTGCTGTTCAGCGACTTCATCCTCGAGGCCCGCACCCTGATGGGCCTGGCGGTGGTGCTGAGCCTGGCGTTGCTGCTGACTCACGACCTGCTGGAGCGCCTGCAGCCGCGCCTGACCTGGCTGCTGGTGCTGCCGCTGCTGTGGATGCTGTCGCTGGCCTATGCCTATGGCCAGGTGCTGTCGGCGCAGAAGACCTTCGAACGCGGTTTCGTCCAGGAGCTGCACCATGACCTCAGCAGTCGCCCGGAGCTGCGCGCTCTCCAGCGCATCCTCTGGACCGGCGGGCCCCTGGAAGTGGCCTGGTTGCCGCTGGCGCAGAAGACCTTCGAGCAATTGCCGGCCTTGCCCTTCATCCTCGGGCTGTCGCCGGGCAACTTCATGATCGCCGAACGCCTGCAGGACCTGGGGGTGATCGACGATGCCGACAGCGACAGCTGCACCCAGCGCGTGGCGGTACCCGGCGCGGCCACGCGGCTGGTCGACAATCGCTTCTATGACATCTGGGCGGTGGGCGAGGACGGCTGCATCATCATGAAGCCGCAAAGGCCCTGGGTGCCGTTCGAGTAGGGAGCTAGGTTGGGCTGAGACGGCTCCATCGTCGAAGCCCAACGAGCGGTGCCTACCCCAGGTGTTGGGGGGGGCGGGGGGGCCCCCCACC
>CAUQPA010000175.1:0-7467 GCA_963519325.1 uncultured Pseudomonas sp.
GTATTACATGCTAACAGCCTTGCCTCGGCGGCTCGATAGCGTCTCCTGTGTTTTTCCGGTGATTCATGTCCAAGACGTCCTTCCTGCTCGACTTCGGCCTGCTCAGGTCCCACGCCGCCTTCCGCACCCTGTTCATCGCCCGCCTGGTCTCCGTGCTGTCCCTCGGCCTGCTGGCCGTGGCGGTGCCCATCCAGGTCCAGGCGCTGACCGACTCGCCGCTCAAGGTGGGGCTGGCCCTGACCATGGCCGGCATCGGCATGTTCGTCGGGCTGCTCACCGGCGGCGTGCTGGCTGACCGCCTGGAGCGTCGGCGGCTGATCCTGGCGGCGCGCTCCATCTGCGGGCTGGGCTTCATCGGCCTGGCCATCAACGCCAGCCTGCCTGAACCCTCGCTGCTCGCCATCTACCTGCTGGCACTGTGGGACGGCTTCTTCGGCGCCCTGGGCGTCACCGCGCTGCTGGCGGTGACGCCGATCCTGGTCGGGCGGGAATCCATGGTGCAGGCCGGGGCGCTGAACATGCTCAGCGTGCGGCTGGCGGCCATCGTCGCACCGCCGCTGGGGACCCTGCTGATCGCCCAGGGCAGCGTGACCTGGAACTACGGCCTGACCGCCTTCGGCACCCTCATCACCCTGCTGGTGCTGTTGCGTCTGCCGCCCTTGCCGCCGCCGGAGCAGCCACGCGAATCGCCCTGGCAGGCGCTCGGTGGCGGGTTCGCCTTCCTGTTCGAGAACCGGCTGCTCGGCGCCGTGGCCCTGGTCGGTGCCCTGGTGACCATGGCCAATGCGGTGCGGGTGCTCTATCCGGCGCTGGGGGAGGGCTGGGGCCTGGATACCGGGCACCTGGGCTGGCTCTATGCCGCTGCGCCCCTGGGTGCCGCCCTCGGTGCCCTGACCAGTGGCCGGCTGAACCAGGCGGCGCGACCGGGGCGGACCCTGTTGATGACCGCGGTGGCCACCTTCCTGGCCGTGGCGGTCTTCGCCCTGTTGCCGAGCTTCTGGCTGGCGGCCCTGTGCCTGGTGCTGTTCGGCTACCTGGGCGCGCTCAATTCCCTGGTGCAGTACGCGCTGATCCAGCGGCTGACGCCCGATCGCCTGCTGGGGCGCATCAATGCGCTGTGGACCGCGCAGAACATCGGTGGCGAAGCCATCGGCGCGGCGCTGTTCGGCGGCCTGGCCAGCCTGGTGCTGCCGGCCCAGGCGGCGTTGGTCTTCGGCCTGGTCGCCATGCTGGTGGCCGCGCTGTGCTGGGCCCTGGCCAGCGGTCTGCGCCGGGCGGAGCGGCTAGGCACCTGATCAGAACGTAGCGCCGTTTTTGTGTAGCGTGGAAAACCGCGCAGCGTTTTCCACTGGACTCAGGGTGATAAGGGGTGGACAAGGCTGCGCCGTTGTCCACGCTACGGGTGCTCAAGGTCTGGCGTAGTGTGGAAAACCGCGCAGCGTTTTCCACGACTGCCCGGTTCAGGGCTTGGCGTAGCGCTGTTCCAGGCGATCCAGCAGCAGGTTGGCGCTGTAGGGATCCAGACGGAAGGTCTCGGCGCCCAGGGCTTCCACCCGGTTGTCCTTGACCGCCGGCAGGTGCGCCAGCAGCGGATTGCTGCGCACCGCCTCGGCTTCCTTGGCGTCCGCGGCGAACAGCAGGAAGGTCTGGCCATTGAGACCGGTAGCCACGTTCTCGCCGGCCAGTTGCAGGATGTCGTGGCGCTGGCCCTGGCTGTGACTGGTGTTCAGCCCGGCCGGCAGCTCCGCCAGCTGGAAGCCCAGGCTTTCCAACAACTGGCCCTGGGAAGAGGCCGCGGTCCAGAGGTTGGCCTGGCGCGTCGCCGGGTTGTAGACGAAGGCGGAAACCGGTTGCGGCGGCAGTTGCAACCGGTCCTTGAGGTCGCCCACGCGCCGGGCGAAGTCGTCGACCACCTTCTTCGCGGCGGCCTCGCGCCCGGTGGCCTGGCCGAGTAATTCCACCACCTGCTGCCAGCTGCGGTTGTCGTAGCCCACCACCAGCACCGGGGCGATCGCTTTGAGCTGGTCGACCAGGCGCAGCGCCGAATCGTTGCCGGCGGCGCTGACCAGGATGAGGTCCGGGGCTTCTGCGGCCACCGCCTCGGCATTGGCCTCGCCGATGTACAGCCGCTTCACGCCCTGCTGCTTGGCCCGTTCGCCCCATTGGCGCAGGAAACCCTGGTCGTCGGCGAATCTGTTGTTGGGCGAGGTGGCGCCACTGGCCACCACGGGCGCCCCTATGGCGAGCAGGGAGCCGGTGAGGGTGACACTGGTGGAAACGATGCGTTGCGGCTGGGCGGGGAGGGTCACCTGAGTGCCGTCGACGGTGAGTTCCCGCGGCCAATCCGCCGCCTGGGCGGTGCCCAGCAGCGCAAGGAAGGAGAGAGCCAGCACGATGAGAATGCGAAAGGATGACAACAAGCTGAACATGGACGCCTTCCAGTTGTAAGATAATCACTCTCATTTTCAAAGATGCCTTCGCCGAGGGCAAGGCTGCCAGCTCGGGTGCTCAGGCCCTCGCCGTCGTCAAGGGTCGGGAAAGCGCCGAGCCAGAGCCTGCCGGTCCTCCGCTCGGCGGTATTAAGTTATGCAATTCAATGAGTTAGACGTGACGGAGGAAATCCGTTCGTTAGCTATCGAATTGACTTTGCAGCAACCAGACGTTAGTTTCGCATCATTGATAAGCATTATCATTTGCGTAGAGGTCCGTAGCAATGACGAGCAAGAGGGCAGACGCGATCGGGCAGGTGGCCACCGATCGTCAGGAACGGGCGACTTTCCTGTTCCAGTCGGGTGATCGCGTCCTCCAGGGGCGTGGCATCTGTGCCCGGATCGAGACGCCCGCGAGCGGCGGGGCCCACCGGGACAGCCTGTTCCTGCATGCCGTGGAGGACGCCTTCGCCCGTGCCCGCCAGGCCGGTATCGCCGAGCCGGTGGTCATGGGCGCCATTCCCTTCGATACCACCAAGGCCTCCTGCCTGTACGTGCCCCAGGAGCATGCCTGGACCGCGCGTCCGGCACCGGTCAGCGCCGCGACGACGGTGCCACCCCAGGTGCGCGAGGTGCGCAACCTGCCCAGTGCGGAGGGTTTCTGCCTGGCGGTCGAGGAGGCCATTGATGCTTTCCGCCGTGGCGCCTTGAGCAAGGCGGTGCTGTCGCGCATCCAGGAGATCCGCCTGGCCGAGCCCGCCGACGTGGAGACCATCCTCGCCAATTTGGCGCGGCAGAATCCCACCGGCTACCAATTCCGCATCCCCACCGCCGAAGGCGGTGAGCTGGTCGGGGTCAGTCCCGAATTGCTGGTACGCAAGCAGGGCGCCCGCGTCCATACCAATCCCCTGGCCGGTTCGGCCAAGCGCCGCGTCGATCCCCAGGAAGACGAAAGGGTCGCCCGCGAACTGCTGGAGTCGAGCAAGGATCACTACGAGCACCGCCTGGTGATCGAGGACATCCGCCAGCAGCTGGCGCCGCTGTGCAGCCGGCTGGAGGTGCCCGAAGGCCCGTCGCTGCTCGGCACCAACGCCATGTGGCACCTGTCCACCGCCATCGATGGCGAGCTCGCCGACAGCCAGACCTCGGCGTTGCAGCTCGCCTGTCGTCTGCATCCCACGCCGGCCGTCTGCGGCTATCCCACTGCCGCGGCGCGTCAGCTGATCCAGCGCATCGAACCCTTTGATCGAGGCCTGTTCACCGGCATGGTCGGCTGGTGCGATGCCCAGGGTAACGGCGAGTGGGTGGTCACCATCCGCTGCGGCACGGTCCAGGGCGATCTGCTGCGGCTGTTCGCCGGTGCCGGTATCGTCGAGGCCTCCGATCCGGCGGCGGAGTGGGCCGAGGTCACCGCCAAACTGGGCACCATGCGTGCCGCCTGTGGTTTGTTCGACGAGGAGAACCCCACGTGAGTCTGGAATTCACCCCCTGGCCGGAGGATCTGTCGGCCCGCTATCGGGCCCTCGGCTACTGGCTCGACCTGCCGATGACCGAGATCCTGGCCCGCAGTCGCGCGGCCCTGCCCGAGGCGCCGGCGATCCTCTGCGGCGAGCGGCAACTGAGCTACGCCGAGCTGGACGAACGCTCCAGCCGCCTGGCCGCCCACCTGCAGGCCGCCGGCCTGCGCCGCCACGACACGGCGCTGGTGCAACTGCCCAACGTGGCCGAGTTCTATGTGGTGTTCTTCGCCCTGCTCAAGGCTGGCATCTCGCCGGTCAATGCGCTGTTCAGCCACCAGAAGCTGGAGTTGCTCGCCTATGCGCAGCAGATCCAGCCGAAGCTGTTGATCGCCTCCAGCGAACACAACCTGTTCCGTGACGATACCTTCCTCGGCGAGTTGCGGGACGTGGCGCCCGGGTTGAGCGAGGTGCTGCTGGATGGCAGTGCCGACGCGCGCAGCCTGCAACAGCGCCTGGATACCCCGCGCGAAGGCTACCAACTGACGCCCACCGCCGGTGGCGAGGTGGCCTTCTTCCAGCTCTCCGGCGGCAGCACCGGCACGCCCAAGCTGATCCCGCGTACCCATAACGACTACTACTACAGCCTCAGGCGTAGCGTGGAGATCTGCCAGCTCAGTCCGGCGACGCGCTTTCTCTGCGCGCTGCCGGCCGGGCACAACTACACCCTCAGCTCGCCCGGCGCCCTGGGCGTCTTCATTGCCGGTGGCTGCGTGGTCATGGCGCGGGATCCCGAGCCGCTGCGCTGCTTCGAGCTGATCGAGCGGCACCAGGTGGACTGGGTGGCCCTGGTACCGCCGGCGGTGGCGCTCTGGCTGCAGGCGGCGGCCACACCAGCCCAGCGCGCGCGACTCGCCAGCCTGCGCGTGGTGCAGGTGGGCGGCGCCAGCTTCGCCGAGGCCCAGGCCCGCCGCGTGCCCAGCGAGCTGGGTTGCCAGTTGCAGCAGGTGTTCGGCATGGCCGAGGGGCTGGTCAACTACACCCGCCTGGACGACGAGCCCGAGCGCATCTTTACCACCCAGGGCCGGCCCATGAGTCCGGATGACGAGGTGCGCATCACCGACGAAGACGGCCACCCGGTGCCCGACGGCGAGCCGGGCCTGCTGTCCACCCGCGGTCCCTACACCTTCCGCGGCTACTACCGCAGTCCCGAGCACAACGCCCAGGTGTTCGATGCCGAAGGCTTCTACTTCTCCGGCGACGTGGTCCAGCGCGATGCCGCCGGCTACCTCAAGGTGGTCGGCCGGGTGAAGGACCAGATCAACCGCGGGGGCGAGAAGATCGCCGCCGCCGAGATCGAAGGCCTGCTGCTGCGCCATCCCGGCATCACCCATGCGGCGCTGGTGGCCATCGCCGATGAGCTGATGGGCGAGAAGAGCTGTGCCTGCCTGGTGGTCAGCGACCCGGCGCTCAAGCCGGTGGCCCTTCGCCGCTACCTACGCGAGCAGGGCGTGGCCGACTACAAGTTGCCCGACCGCTTCCAATTCCTCGACCAGCTGCCGCTCACCGCTGTCGGCAAGATCGACAAGCGTCGCCTGCGCGAGCAGCTGCAGACCCCCTCAACCGAGCGTTCCTAAGGTTTCCCATGGCTATCCCCCGTCTCGCCTCCTATCCCTTGCCCCAGCCCGAGGGCTTTCCCGCCAACAAGGTCGCCTGGAAACCCGCGGCCGACCGCGCCGTGCTGCTGATCCACGACATGCAGCGCTACTTCGTCGAGTTTTATGGCGACAACAGCCCGCTGATCGCCCAGGTGGTGGCCAATATCGCCGCGCTGCGCACCTGGGCCGATGCCCAGGGCGTGCCGGTGGTCTACACCGCCCAGCCCACCGACCAGCCGCCCGCCGATCGCGCCTTGCTCAACGACATGTGGGGGCCGGGCCTGACCCAGGCCGATCCCGCCCTGCAACAGGTGGTGGACGAACTGGCACCCAAGGACGGCGACGTGGTGCTGACCAAGTGGCGCTACAGCGCCTTCCACCGTTCCAACCTGCAGGATCTGATGACCGAGTGGCGCCGCGACCAGCTGATCGTCTGCGGCGTCTACGCCCACATCGGCTGCCTGACCACCTGCACCGACGCCTTCATGAGGGACATCCAGGCCTTCCTGATCGGCGACGCCGTGGCCGACTTCAGTGAAGACGAGCACCGCATGGCGCTGCGCTACGTGGCCACCCGCTGCGGCAGCACCCTCAGCACCGCCCAGGTCACCGGCGGTGCGGTAGCCCTGGACGAAGCCTGGCTGCGCGCCCAGGTCCAGCCGCTGCTGGACGCCGATGACGAGGAGCCGGCGCTGGACGACAACCTCACCGATTTCGGCCTGGATTCGGTACAGGTCATGACCCTGGTGGGCGAGTGGCAAAAACGTGGCCTACCGGTGACCTTCGCCGATCTCGCCGCTCAGCCGACCCTGCAGGGCTGGCTGGACCTGCTGCGCGCTCGCGCCTAGGGAGCCTCTGATGACACAACTGGATTTCACCGGCAAGCGTGTCTGGGTGACCGGCGCGGGGCAGGGCATCGGCCTGCAGGTGGCGCGGCGCTTCAAGGAAGCGGGCGCCGAGGTGATCGGCCTCGACCGGCAATTCACCGAGAGCAGCTATCCCTTCCGCACCCAGCTACTGGATGTCGCCGACGCGGCCCAGGTGGAGAGGGTCTGCCAGGCCCTGCTGGCCGAAGAGCGCCGCCTGGACGTGCTGGTCAATGGCGCCGGCGTCCTGCGCCTGGGTACCAGCGACAGCCTGAGCCTGGACGACTGGCAGGCGCTGCTGGACGTCAACGTCTCCGGGCCCTTCTACCTGTTCCGCCAGCTGGTACCGCTGTTCAAGGCCCAGGGCCGCGGCGCCATCGTCAACATCGCCTCCAATGCCGCCCATGTGCCGCGGCTGCAGATGGCCGGCTACTGCACCTCCAAGGCGGCGCTGGTGTCCCTTAGCCACTGCGTGGCCCTGGAACTGGCGGGCTCGGGCGTACGCTGCAACGTGGTCTCGCCCGGTTCCACGGCGACGCCCATGCTGGCCGGCATGCTCGGCTCGCCCGAGGGCTACCAGCGGTTGGTGGATGGCCTGCCGGAGGACTTCAAGTTGGGCATCCCGCTGCGCAAGATCGCCCAGCCCGACGAGATCGCCAACACCGTGCTGTTCCTGGCCTCGGACCTGGCCAGCCATATCACCATGCAGGACATCGTGGTGGACGGCGGCGCGACCCTGGCGGCCTGAGGGCTTTTCGTAGGTTGGGTTGAGCGCCAGCGAAGCCCAATGCGGCGGGTTCGACTCCGCCTGTTGGGCTTCGGCGATAGAGCCGCCTCAGCCCAACCTACGGCTAGGCTCGGTGATCTATCCGGGCCTCATCGGGCCGATAGAGCTGAATGCCTGCTCGAATAGCTCCCTCTCCCCTCGGGAGAGGGTTAGGCGAGGGATCCCTCGCTACGAAGGCTAGTGGAAAAGGCTGCGCGGTTTTCCACGCTACAGCTCTGGCCAGCCATATCACCATGCAGGACATCGTGGTGGACGGCGGCGCGACCCTGG
>CAUQPA010000176.1:0-7452 GCA_963519325.1 uncultured Pseudomonas sp.
ATCGCCGAAGGCATCCAGAAGGCCGGCGACGAGAAGCCCGAGGACGTGGCCAAGGCCCTGCGCGCCAACACCTTCAACACCCCCACCGGTGAGCTGGCGTTCGACGACAAGGGCGACCTGAAGAACTTCGAGTTCGTGGTCTACGAGTGGCACGCCGACGGCACCAAGACCGAAGCCAAGTAAGCCCTGCCCGTAACACCGAAGCCCACTGCCATTCGGCAGTGGGCTTCGTTTATCCGCCTCCATCCGAGGCCTGGGACCCGCACCAGAAGTGCGCAGAGGTCCCCTGGAGACACCCATGCCCGAGTTCTACCACTACCTGCAACAGCTGGTGAACGGCCTCACGGTCGGCAGCACCTATGCCCTGATCGCCATCGGCTACACCATGGTCTACGGCATCATCGGCATGATCAACTTCGCCCATGGCGAGGTGTACATGATCGGTTCCTACGTGGCCTTCATCGCCATCGCCGGCCTCGCCATGCTGGGCATCCACAGCCTGCCCATCGTCATGCTCGCCGCCTTCGCCGCCAGCATCGTCATCGCCAGTGCCTACGGCTACAGCATCGAACGCATCGCCTATCGCCCCCTGCGCGGCGGTAACCGCCTGATCCCGCTGATCTCGGCGATCGGCATGTCGATCTTCCTGCAGAACTGGGTGTTGCTGGCCCAGGATTCCAAGGACAAGTCGATCCCCAACCTGCTACCGGGCAACTTCATCATAGGTACCGACGCCATGAACGGCGTGGTGATCTCCTACGTCCAGGTGCTGATCTTCATCGTCACCCTGCTCACCATGCTCGGCCTGACCTGGTTCATCTCCCGCTCCCGCCTGGGCCGCGCCTGCCGCGCCTGCGCCGAGGACATCAAGATGGCCAACCTGCTGGGCATCAACACCAACGGCATCATCGCCCTGACCTTCGTCATCGGCGCCACCCTGGCCGCCGTGGCGGCGGTGCTGCTGGGCATTCAGTACGGCGTGATCAATCCCAGCCTGGGCTTCCTGGCCGGCATCAAGGCCTTCACCGCGGCGGTACTGGGCGGCATCGGCAGCATCCCTGGCGCCATGCTCGGCGGCCTGGTGCTCGGCGTGGCCGAAGCCTTCGGCGCCGATGTCTTCGGCGACCAGTACAAGGACGTGGTGGCCTTCAGCCTGCTGGTGCTGGTGCTGCTGTTCCGTCCCACCGGCATCCTCGGCCGTCCCGAGGTGGAAAAAGTATGAGTGCCCGTCTGAGAACCGCCTTCTTCAGCGCCCTGCTGGTGCTGGCCGTCGCCTATCCTATTCTCGGCCTCAAGCTGGAGACGGTCGGCGTCAACCTGGAAGTGCACGGTGCCACGCCGCGCACCCTCTGGACCGTGGCCCTGGCCGCGGTGCTGATGTTCGTCTGGCAACTGGTGCGTGACCCGCTCACCGCCGGCTGGCGCCGCAGCGGCGGCCTGCAGCTGCCGCAGACCGGCCTGGGCAGCAGGCTCACCGAGCCCAAGACCCAGCGCTGGGTGATCCTGGCGCTGATCCTGGTCGCCCTGGTGTGGCCCTTCTACGGCTCGCGCGGGGCGGTGGACATCGCCACCCTGATCCTGATCTACGTGATGCTCGGCCTCGGCCTGAACATCGTGGTGGGTCTCGCCGGCCTGCTGGACCTGGGCTACGTCGGCTTCTACGCCGTCGGCGCCTACACCTACGCCATGCTCTCGCATTACTACGGCCTGGGCTTCTGGGTCTGCCTGCCGCTGGCCGGCCTGATGGCGGCGCTGTTCGGCTTCCTGCTCGGGTTCCCGGTGCTGCGCCTGCGCGGCGACTACCTGGCCATCGTCACCCTGGGCTTCGGCGAGATCATCCGTATCCTCCTGCGCAACCTCACCGAGTGGACCGGCGGCCCCAACGGCATCAGCGGCATCGAGAAGCCGACCCTGTTCGGCCTGACCTTCGAACGGCGCGCGCCGGAGGGCATGACGCCCTTCCACGAGTACTTCAACATCCCTTACAACTCCGAATACAAGGTGGTCTTCCTCTACCTGATCGCCCTGCTGCTGGTGCTGCTGACCCTGTTCGTCATCAACCGCCTCTTGCGCATGCCCATCGGCCGGGCCTGGGAAGCCCTGCGCGAAGACGAGATCGCCTGCCGCGCCCTGGGGCTGAACCCGACGCTGATCAAGCTCTCGGCCTTCACCCTGGGCGCCTGCTTCGCCGGGTTCGCCGGCAGCTTCTTCGCCGCCCGCCAGGGCCTGGTGTCGCCGGAATCCTTCACCTTCATCGAGTCGGCCATCATCCTGGCCATCGTGGTGCTGGGCGGCATGGGCTCCCAGCTCGGCGTGATCCTCGCGGCCATCGTGATGATCCTGTTGCCGGAGCTGATGCGTGAGTTCAGCGAATACCGCATGTTGATGTTCGGCCTGCTGATGGTCGTGATGATGATCTGGCGTCCGCAAGGCCTGCTCCCGATGCAACGCCCGCACCTGGAGTTGCGCAAATGAGCCAAGCCCTTCTCGATGTCACCGGCCTATCCATGAGATTCGGCGGCCTGCTGGCCGTCAACGGCGTCAACATCCGCGTGGAGCAGGGCCAGGTGGTCTCCCTGATCGGCCCCAACGGCGCCGGCAAGACCACGGTGTTCAATTGCCTGACCGGCTTCTACCGCCCCAGCGGCGGCGAGATCCTGCTACGTGGCGAGGCCATCCAGGGCCTGCCCGGGCACAAGATCGCCCGCAAGGGCGTGGTGCGCACCTTCCAGAACGTCCGCCTGTTCAAGGAAATGACCGCGGTGGAGAACCTGCTGGTCGCCCAGCACCGCCACCTCAACACCGGCTTCCTGGCCGGCCTGTTCAAGACCCCGGCCTTTCGCAAGAGCGAAGCCGAGGCGATGGACTATGCGCGCTTCTGGCTGGAACAGGTCAACCTCACCGAGTTCGCCAATCGCAACGCCGGCAACCTCGCCTACGGCCAGCAGCGCCGCCTGGAAATCGCCCGCTGCATGATGACCCGCCCGCAGATCCTCATGCTCGACGAGCCGGCCGCCGGTCTCAACCCGCGCGAGACCGAGGATCTCAAGGCGCTCATCGCCCTGCTGCGCGCCGAGCACGGTGTGACCGTGCTGCTGATCGAGCACGACATGCACCTGGTGATGAGCATTTCCGACCATATCGTGGTGATCAACCAGGGCACTCCCCTGGCCGACGGGACGGCGGAGCAGATCCGCAACAATCCCGACGTGATCAAGGCCTACCTGGGCGAATCCTGATGGACACCTCCATGCTGCAGTTCGACAACGTCTCCACCTTCTACGGCAAGATCCAGGCCCTGCATGGCGTCAGCGTGCAGGTGAACCGGGGCGAGATCGTCACCCTGATCGGTGCCAACGGCGCCGGCAAGTCCACCCTGCTGATGACCCTCTGTGGCACCCCGCGCGCCCACAGCGGCAGCATCCGCTACGAGGGGGAGGAACTGGTCGGCCAGGACACCGCGCAGATCATGCGCAAGGGCATCGCCGTTGTCCCGGAAGGCCGCCGGGTGTTCGCCCGCCTGACGGTGGAAGAGAACCTGGCCATGGGCGGTTTCTTCACCGAGAAGGACGCCTACGACCGCCAGCTGGACAAGGTCCTCGGCCTCTTCCCGCGGCTCAAGGAACGCTATGCGCAACGCGCCGGCACCATGTCCGGCGGCGAACAGCAGATGCTCGCCATCGGCCGCGCCATGATGAGCCAGCCGCGCCTGCTGCTGCTCGACGAACCCTCGCTGGGGCTGGCCCCCATCATCATCCAGCAGATCTTCGAGATCATCGAACAGCTGCGCCAGGACGGGGTGACGGTGTTCCTCGTCGAGCAGAACGCCAACCAGGCGCTCAAGCTCGCCGACCGTGGCTACGTGCTGGAAAACGGCCGCATCGTCATGCAGGACAGCGGCGCCGAGCTGCTGGCCAACCCGGACGTACGCAAGGCCTATCTGGGCGGTTGAGTCATGCCGTCGCCACCCCACACGCTTAATCTCGGCGCTGTTGGGCTTCGCTACGCTCAACCCAACCTACGGCGGATTGACCGTAGGTTGGGTCGAGACGGCTCCATCGTCGAAGCCCAACAGAACCGTAGCGTGGAAAACGGCGCAGCCTTTTCCACTGGGGGCTTCGTGGCGAAACGCGCCCTCACCCCAGCCCTCTCCCGCGGGGAGAGGGGGCTTTCAGCACGCAGGTTGGGTCGAGACGGCTCCACCGTCGAAGCCCAACAATGCCTGCTCGAATTCCGGCGCTGTTGGGCTTCGCTACGCTCAACCCAACCTACGGCGGATCGATCGTAGGTTGGGTTGAGACGGCCCTACCGTCGAAGCCCAACAAAACCGTAGCGTGGAAAACGGCGCAGCCTTTTCCGCTAGGGGCTTCGCGGCGAAGTGCTCCCTCACCCCAGCCCTCTCCCATAGGGAGAGGGGGCTTTCAGCGCGTAGGTTGGGCTGAGACGGCTCCACTGTCGAAGCCCAACATTTCCGCCCAGAACCGCAGCTCCGTTGGGCTTCGCTGCGCTCAGCCCAACCTACCGAAGCTCAGGCGCGGCCCTGGTGCTGGCTAATCCAAGGCCTCCAAGCGCTGGCGACTGCGCTCGAACCACTCGCTCAGGGCGTCCGCCACTACCCGAGTGCGCTTGGGCAATCCACCCTGGTAGGGGTGCACCAGGAACAGCGGCACACTGGGTGTGCGCCATTCCCGCAGCAGCCAGACCAACGCGCCGGAGGCCAATTCCTCGTGCACCATGAAGGACGGCAGCCGAGCGATGCCGTGTCCGGCCAGGGCCGCCTGCTTGAGCAGGCTGTAATGATTGCAGGCCAGGCTGGGCACCACCGCTACCCGGCTGAGTCGATGCTCGCGGTGATAGAGCCAGACCTCGCCCTCGGCATAGTGGTTGTTCACCAGGCAGCGGTGCTCGAGCAGGTCCTCGGGACGCTCCGGCAGCGAGCGCTCCCCCAAATACCCCGGGGCGGCGCAGGTCACCTCCTGCATGGCGAACAGCGGCCGTGCCACCAGGCGCTCATCCGGCTCCACCCGCGCCCGAATCGCCAGGTCGAAGCCCTCGGTCACCAGGTCGCGATAGCCATTGTCCAGCACCAGGTCCAGCTGGATGGCGGGATGGGCGGTACGGCAGGCCAGCAGCACCTCGAAGAAGGTGTAGCCGAGAGACACCGGAACGGTGAGCCGCACCTGGCCCACGGCTGCTTCACGCAGGCGCGCCACGCTCTGCAAGGCCCGCTCGCGCTGCTGCAGCAAGGCCTGGGCCTCGGGCAGCAGTACCCGGCCAGCCGGGGTGGGCGCGAGGCGCCGGGTGGTGCGGTGCAGCAGCTGGGTCTCCAGCCGCGCCTCCAGGGCGCGGATGCGCTTCGACAGCTGGCCCTTGCTGCAGCCGAGGCGCTCCGCCGCGCGGGTGAAGCTGCCACTGGCGCATAGCACCGCGAAGGCGGCGAGATCGGCGAAATCGTCCTGCATCGTTTCCTCCTGGAAACACTGGATTGCCAGTCGGGCGATTTATCCAGGCAATCCCTCATTCTAGGCTGAAGACTCCTATCCCTTCACGGAGTCACACCATGAAAGTCATCCTCGTCGGAGCCAGCGGTACCCTGGGCAGTGCCATCGCCGAACGCCTGGGCCGCCGCCACGAGCTGGTCCGCGTCGGCCGCCAGTCGGGCGACCTGCAGGTCGATATCACCCAACCGGATTCCATCCGCACCCTGTTCGCCAAGGTCGGGCGCTTCGATGCCCTGGTCAGCGCGGTGGGCTCGGTGACCTTCGCCCCGCTCCTCGACATGACCCCGGAGGCCTACCAGAAGGGGCTGCAGGACAAACTCATGGGCCAGGTCAACCTGGTCCTGCTCGGCCAGGCCCAGGCCGCCGAGGGCGCCTCCTTCACCCTGACCACCGGCATCCTCAGCGAGCAGCCCATCGTCCAGGGCAGCTCCGCGGCGATGGTCAATGCCGCCCTGGAAGGCTTCGTCCGCGGCGCGGCCATCGAGCTGCCCCATGGGCAGCGACTCAACGCCGTGAGTCCCACGGTGCTGGCGGAGTCCCTGCCGCACTACTGTGACTTCTTCCGCGGTTTCAAGGCGGTTGCCGCTGCCGATGCGGCCCTGGCCTATGAGCGCAGCCTGGAAGGCGCAGAAACCGGCAAGGTTTATCGCGTCTGGTAAGTCCTTGAGCTCCCGGCGCTGTCTGAGTAACGTGTGCCCACCTCAGTCGGGAGTCCCGCGATGCCAGCGCCGCGTTCCATCTTTCCCCTTGCCCTGCTCGGCCTCCTTGGCGGCTGCAGTCTGTTCCAGAGCGACGATACCCCCCAGGCGCCGGGCGGCGAGCGGTTGCAGGGCGATCTGCGCTGGAGCGGCGAGCAGCTGCTGTTCCGTCCCTGCCGCGAGCAGCGTTTCTTCGATGTCACCGACGCCAACAACACGGCCATCCTGCGCGATGCCCATGAATTGGCCGCCGATAGCGGTGCCGCCTCCCTGTTCGCCGATCTGCGCGGCAAGCTGAAGTCCGGCGGACGCGATGGTGCCCAGGGGGTGTTCGCCGTCACCGACGTCTATCGCGTGCAGTACAGCGGACCGGGTTGCAGCGATCCCAATTTCAAGCGCACCGCCATGAGCGCGGGAGGCCACGGACCGGACTGGAGCGTCCAGGTGAGCAACCAGGGCATGCTGGTCAGCACCGCTGGCCAGCAGCGCCGCGCCCTGCCCTTCGTGCAGGAAGAGCTGCCAGGCGGCATGCGCGCCCTGTCCACCGAGGCCAATGGCGAGAAGGTCGAGCTGTGGATCAATCCGCGGCGCTGTGTGGACGGCCGTACCGGTACCGTGCAATCGTTGCAGGCCGAGTTGCGGATCAACGGCGAGACCTGGCAAGGCTGCGCCTTCTATGGCGGCGCGGGAAATCCCACCTAGAACGGGGCTTCGCGGGTTACTTAGCGCGATCCCCTTGGCATCTTCCACTTTACCTTCAGCGCCGTGCCCCGCCAGGGGCTAGTCTAGCGGCGTCACCTCGCTACCCGCTTCGCCCGGGCGCCTTCGGGCGTCACCGGTGGCGAAGGCACAGGAACGCTCAATCAGCCAGGGTCCCGGCATGCCATCATCTCCAGAGTCACGCAGCGCGCCCCCGCGGCGGGGCCATACCATCATCCTGCGGCTGTTCCCGGCGCTCTGCGTGCTGCTCCTGGGGCTCATCGGCCTGGGCTGCTACCTGCTGGTCGACAACGCCGTGCGCCAGGATGCCACGGTCGCCCAGCACACCGAGCGCGCCGTCGGCCGGACCTTCACCCGCCTCGACGAAGAGGTGGCACGCAACCTCATCGACTACAGCAAATGGGACGAGGCCTATCGTCGCCTGCACCAGACGCTGGACAGCGACTGGGCCTTCGAACAGGGCAATCTGGGCGAATCCCTGTTCCAGGTCTATGGCTACGAAGGAGTGCTGGTGTTCGACGGCCAGGACCGGC
>CAUQPA010000177.1:0-7339 GCA_963519325.1 uncultured Pseudomonas sp.
GCGCTGACGCCCTGGCCGCCGTCCCGGCCGCCGCGGGCGGCACCGCCGGCAGCGCCGACTACGCCTGGAGCGATCCGCTGCAGGCGCAGAAGGCGGCCAACAACCCCTTCAACGACCTGTCCGTGGTGCCCACCAGCAGCCTGACGAGCAGCCTGGCCACCGAGCAGATCCTCGGCCAGTTGCAACGCGAGCGCAGCATCCGCATCACCCAGGGCCTGAGCGTGCGCAGCTACGATTCCAGTGGCAGCTCGCGCCAGACCACCGTCAGCGCGCCCCTGGAAATCTCCTTCCCAGCCGGCGACCAGCGCCTGGCCGTGCGTGTCACCCCGACGCGGATCAACGACAGCAGCAGCGACGGCAGCCAGAAGGAAAACGGCGTGGCGGCGTCCATCGCCGTGGAAGATGCCGGGCGCGGCCTCAAGGGCGACATCGGCGTCTCGCCGGTCGGCCTGAGGTACAGCACCGTGGTCGGCGGCGCGACCCTGGAACGACCACTCAGCAGCCTGAGCGAGAACCTGCTCTATGCCCTGAGCGTCTCGCGTCGTTCGGTGACCGACTCCCTGGCCTCCTACGGCGGCATCCGCGATCCGCGTACCGGCCAGGAATGGGGCGGCGTCACCGCCAACGGCGGCCTGGCGCGGCTGAGATACGACGACGGCCGCTATGGCTCCTACATCTACGGCGCGGCCCATCGCCTGACCGGCCACGACGTCAAGGACAACGATCGCTTCGAGATCGGTACCGGCGTCTACTACTACCTGCGCAACGGCCCGGACAGCCTCTTCACCGTGGGTCTCTCGGCCACGGCGATCGGCTACGACAACAACCAGAACCACCTGACCTACGGCCATGGCGGCTACTTCAGCCCGCAGCGCTACTTCGCCATCGGCGTACCCCTGGTGTGGTCGCAGCGCGGCGATCTCTGGGCCTACCAAGTCCAGGGCATGCTGGGTGTCCAGACCATCCGCCAGGACGCCGCGGATCGCTACCCCGACGATGCCGCCCTGCAAGCGGCCGCGGAAGCCGCCGGCGAAGGCCAGTACGGCAGCAAGAGCAAGACCGGCGTGGCCTACGGCCTCTCGGCCAGCGGCGAATACCGCCTCAACGGCCAGTTCGCCCTGGGCGGCCGCCTGGGCATGGACAACGCGCAGGACGAGCGCGACGTCAACGGCAATCTCTACCTGCGCTACTTCTTCGAGGAACAGGAGGGCCGGCCGCAACTCACGCGTCCGCAACCCTACCGGTCACGCAACGAAGAGTAAGGAAACAGGCCCGCACCCGCGGGCCTTGTCTTTTCCCCTGGCAACGCCCTCCAGGCCTGCTCTCGTTCCCGCTACCCGACCTGCCATTCATCCTTACGTTCGTCACCCGAGCGACCGCTTCTTCCCCTTCCTGCACCTTTCATCCTCCCGCTTCGCCGGGGACGATTGACGTCTTTCCACCGCCGACCAACTATCCGCGTCAAGGAAGCCGAACGGCGCGATGGCGCCGATTGGTCCTCGAATCCAAGTGTCCGGATACAAGAAATCAGCTAGTGAATCACAGGCCTTGCATGACACTATTCGCGGAATTGACGCCTGATCTCAAAACGCCATTGCTTTGGCGCCAAATTGACATCAAAACTCTGCTTGCCTCCATCGAACTAAAGGGATTTGGTCATGGGCCGCTCTCCTGATATCGCGAGTCTTTTTCAAGCCTTCGGTGGTGATCCCCTCAGCTATCGCGAGTTCGAGATTGCGGAGCCGGTAGCTCCCATCAGCCCAACCCTAGCGACGAGCGCCAGCGAATCGGTAGTGATATCCACCCTTCCCGTTCCACCGGAAAAGCAGCTTGTGCCAGCACAGGCAGCGAACGAAGTGGAGATCGTGGAGCAGGTGGAAAGCGCGGCGCTTCCACCCCTTGCGCAGGAACTCGCCCAGCTGCAGGCCCGCCGTCACGAGCAGGACGCGGTGGCCGCGCTCGACCGGGCACTGAGCGCGGCGGTACCACCGCTGCCAGCCAGGGTGCTGGCCATCGCCTCGGCCAAGGGTGGGACCGGCAAGACGGTGGTGGCGGCCGGCCTGGCACTGGCCCTGAGCCGGCTGGACCAGCCGGTGCTGCTGGTGGAACTGGACGCGCAGCATGTGCTGTCCGCCCTGCTGATGCCCAAGGCGCCGCCAGCCGTGGGCCTGGCCAACGAGCCGGTGGCCGCCTGCCTGCCCATAGAGGCAGGTTTCCGGCTGCTGCCGTTCGGCTCGCTCGAGGAGGAGGCCCTGTGCCGCTTCGAGCAGCGGTTGCTGACTGAGCCCCAGTGGCTGGCTCGACGTCTGGCGGCCCTGGATCTGCCGGCCGATACCCTGGTGATCCTGGACTGCCCTACGGGTTCGACCCCCCTGGGTCGTCAGGCCCTGGCACTCCCCAGCCAGGTACTGGGCGTGACTACGGCCGATGCGGCGGGCTATGCCAGCCTGGCCCGCCTCGAACGCCAGTGGCAGGCCTGTGCTCCGGCGGCGAGTCATGCCCACCTGCTCAATCGCGTCGACCCGCTGCGCCCCCTGACCCTAGACATCGCCACCATCGTGGGCCGTACCCGCGCCGACCGCTTGCTGGGCGTCCTGCCGGAAAGCACTGCGCTGGAACAGGCGCTGGCGCTCGGCCAGGGTCTGTATAGCCTGGACGACGCCTGGAGCACCGCTGTCATGCAGTTGGCACAGGCGCTCGCCCACGACGGGCCGTCGCAGCCGTCGCTGCGCGCCCAGGGCTAGCCATGAGCGTCCTCGACCGCCTGGAGCAGGTTCGCCAGCGGCGTCAGGCGCAGCGCCCGCCTGCCGCACCCGTGACGCCCGCGCCGCTCTGGCTACAGCTGCTCGCCTGGACGACCGCCGCGTTGCTGGGCGCCCTGCTGGTGAGCGTGCCCCTGGCGCTGGAAGAACAGGCGGCGTTCGCCCTCGGCTGTTTCGCCGCCGCCTTGCTGCTGCGGCGTCTTCCCGGACGGCTGCCGGTGATCGCGCTGATCCTGCTGTCACTGCTGGCGTCGCTGCGCTACCTCTACTGGCGCCTGACCAGCACCCTGGGCTTCGAGACGCCGCTGGAAATGGTGCTCGGCTACGGGCTGGTGGCCGCCGAACTCTATGCGCTCTCGGTACTGCTGTTCGGCTATCTGCAAACCATCTGGCCGCTGCGCCGCACGCCGGTCCCGCTGCCCGCCGACCCGGCCGCCTGGCCCACCGTGGACGTCTTCATCCCCACCTACAACGAAACCCTGAGCATCGTGAAGCTGTCGATCCTGGCGGCCCAGGCCATCGACTGGCCACGCGACAAGCTGCGGGTGCACGTGCTCGACGACGGCCGTCGCGAGGACTTCCGCCACTTCTGCGCGACCGCCGGCGTCTCCTACCTGGTGCGCGAGAACAACGAGCATGCCAAGGCCGGCAATCTCAATGCGGCGCTCAAGGTAACCGACGGCGAGTACATCGCCATCTTCGATGCCGACCACGTACCGACCCGCTCCTTCCTGCAGGTCTGCCTGGGCTGGTTCCTCAAGGACCCGCAGCTGGCCATGCTGCAGACCCCGCACTTCTTCTTTTCCCCCGATCCCTTCGAGAAGAATCTCAAGACTTTTCGCACCGTACCCAACGAGGGCGAGCTGTTCTACGGCCTGGTGCAGGATGGCAACGACCTGTGGAACGCTACCTTCTTCTGCGGCTCCTGCGCGGTGATCCGGCGCACCATGCTGGAAGAGATCGGCGGCGTGGCCACCGAAACGGTGACCGAGGACGCCCACACGGCGCTCAAGCTCAACCGGCTCGGCTACAACACCGCCTACCTGGGCATTCCCCAGGCTGCCGGTCTGGCCACCGAGAGCCTGTCGCGCCATATCGCCCAGCGCATCCGCTGGGCCCGCGGCATGGCGCAGATCTTTCGCATGGACAACCCGCTGCTGGGCAAGGGCCTCGCCCTCGGCCAGCGGCTCTGCTACCTCAACGCTATGCTGCACTTCTTCTATGGTTTGCCGCGCCTGGTGTTCCTCACCGCGCCGCTGGCCTATCTGCTGTTCAGTGCGCAGATCTTTCATGCCTCGGCACTACTCATCACCTGCTACGTGCTGCCCCATGTGCTGCATTCGAACCTGACCAACTCGCGCATTCAGGGCCAGTTCCGCCATTCCTTCTGGAACGAAGTCTACGAGACGGTCCTCGCCTGGTACATCCTGCGCCCGACCCTGCTGGCGCTGATCAACCCCAAGCTGGGCAAGTTCAACGTCACCGACAAGGGCGGCATCATTGCCCGTGACTACTTTGACTGGGAGCTGGCGCGTCCCTATATCGTGCTGCTGGCGCTCAACCTGCTCGGCCTGGTCGTGGGTATCGGCCGGCTACTGTTCGGCGATCCCGAGGCGGTGACCACAGTCGCCATCAACTTGGTCTGGACCCTCTACAACCTGGTGATCGCCAGTGCCGCGGTGGCCGTGGCGAGCGAAACGCGCCAGGTGCGCGCCGAACCGCGGGTGGCCGCCACGCTGCCGGCCGGACTCGTGCTCGCCGATGGCAGCCGCCTGGAATGCAGCACCCTGGACTTTTCCCAGAGCGGCATCGGCCTGAAGTTGCCCGCGGGCCTGCACCTGCCCGAAGGCAGCGCGGTAGAGGTCGAACTCAGCCGCAACGGGCGCAGCCGTCGCTTCCCGGCCACCGTGGCCTTCAGCCGCGCCGGCGCCGTGGGCACCCGCTTCGCCGAACTCAGCGTGACCGAACAGCGCGAACTGGTGCGCATGACCTTTTCCCGCGCCGATCTCTGGGCCGAGGCCTGGGGCAATCACCGCCCGGATTCCCTGCTGGGCTCGCTGCGCGAGGTCAGTCAGATCGGCCTGCGCGGCATCGCCGATCTCAATCGCAATGTCTGGCGCCTGAGCCTACCTTCCCGGCGCACGGCGCCCTCTTCTTCCGCCTCCCTGGACCGCCCATGACCGTGTCGCTACGTCTCGCACCCCTGCTGCTCGCCACCCTGGGTGCCGCACCCGCCTTCGCCCTGGCCCAGAATGCGCCGCCGGTGGCGGTGGCCGGCAGCGGCTACGACAACAGCTTCAAGCAGCTCGGCGCGGTCTATCCCTTCAATCTGCGCGGCATCGACAGCCGGGACGGAGTCGGCTTCGACATTCGCGCCGACGAGATCGTCAGCGCCGCCAAGGTGACGCTGAACTACACCTATTCCCCGGCGCTGCTGCCGGAGTTGTCCCAGCTCAATGTGCTGGTCAACGACGAGGTCGCCGCCAGCATTCCGCTGCCCAAGGAAGGCGCCGGCACGCCCCAGACCCGGGTGGTGGACATCCCGCCGCGGCTGATCACCGAATTCAACCGGCTGAGCATCCAGCTGATCGGCCACTACACCATGCAGTGCGAAGACCCGCTGCACTCCAGCCTCTGGGCCAAGGTGAGTAATGGCAGCCGCCTGGACATCCAGGTCAGTCGCCTGGACCTGGCACCGGACCTGGCGCGCCTGCCGCAGCCGTTCTTCGATCGTCGCGATGCCCGGCAGCTGGAGCTGCCCTTCGTCATCGCCGGTGCGGCGGACAACGGCACCCTGGAGGCCGCCGGTACCCTGGCGTCCTGGTTCAGCGCCCTGGCCAGCTATCGCGGCGCCGGCTTTCCCAGTAGCCAGAGCGCCCTGCCGGCCAAGGGCAATGCCGTGGTACTGGTCACCAGCGAAGAGCGCGCCAAGACCCTCGGTCTGAGTCTGCCGACACCGGCGACGGCGCGGGTCGATATCCTGACCAACCCCTTCGATCCCCAGGGTCAGCTGCTGGTGATCTCCGGACGGGATGCCAACGAACTCAAGCGCGCCGCGAGCGCGGTGGCCCTGGGTCACCAGACCCTTTCCGGGCAGAGCATGACCTTCGACACCCTGCAGGCGCTGCAACCGCGCCAGCCCTACGACGCACCCAACTGGCTGCCCAGCGACCGGCCGGTGCGGCTGGGCGAGCTGGCCACGCCCAGGCAACTGGCCGTCTCCGGCTATGACCCGGGTACCGTGAGCGTGCCCCTGCGACTGCCGCCGGACCTGTTCCTCTGGCGCAACCAGGGACTGCCGCTGCACCTGAGATACCGCTATACCCCGCAGCCGGTGGCGACCAATTCCTCGCTGTTGGTGAGCTTCAACGACCGCTTCGTGCAGTCCATCGCCCTGCCCTCGCAGGAGCACTTGGACCAGGGCCTGCTGGGGCTGATCAAGGACGAGGAATTGCCTCGCGAAGCCGAGGTGCGGTTGCCGCTGGAGGGCGAGGCGCTGCAGGCCCGCCTGCAATTCCGCTTCATGTACGACTATCTCAAGCAGGGTGAATGCCGCGACGTCATCATCGACAACATGCGCGGCACCTTGGAACCGGATTCGACCCTGGATCTGTCCGGCTATCGGCACTTCATCGCCCTGCCCAACCTGGGCGTGTTCAAGGACAGCGGCTTTCCCTTCACCCGCTTGGCGGACCTGAGCGAAACCGCGGTGATCCTGCCCGATGCGCCCAGCGCGGCGGAGATCGACACCTACCTGAACGTGCTCGGCCGCTTCGGCAGCTCCACCGGCTATCCCGCCACCGCGGTCACGGTGGCCCGCGCCGGCGAGGTCGACGGCCTGGCCGACAAGGATCTGTTGCTGATCGCCAGCGGCGCCGACCAGCCGCTGCTGCAACGCTGGGCCGCCCAGTTGCCGGCTGGCTTCGCCGGCAACGGCCAGCGCTTCGAGGTTTCCGACCTGGCGTTCAAGGTGCGCCAGTGGTTCAGTAGCGACAACGCGGCCAGCCTGGAGCGCAGTCGCGCGGCCCTGAGTGCCAGTGGCGGCGCCGGCACGGCCTTCGTGGCCGGCTTCGAATCGCCGCTCAAGAGCGGGCGCAGCGTGGTGGCCCTGGTCGCCGCCCGTCCGGAGGGCCTGGCCGACATCAGCCGCGCCCTCACCACCCGGGAGGACTATGCCCAGGCGCTGCAGGGCAGCCTGGCCACGGTGCGTGGCCAGCAGGTGGAAAGCCTGGTGGCCGACGAGACCTATCACGTCGGCAGCCTCGGGCCGCTGCTCTACGTCCGCTGGCAACTGGCTCGCCACCCGCTGTTGATGCTGGGCCTGAGCGCCCTCGGCATAGCCCTGCTGGCCGGGCTGCTCTATGCGGCGCTGCGCGCCCGTGCCCGTCAGCGGCTGGAGCGCTAGACCATGACCCGTGCACCGCTATTGGCTACCCTGCTGACCGGTCTGCTGCTGCCACCGCTGGCCCAGGCGGCCGGCACCCCCGAAGCGCTGCTCATCGGGGCACTTCTGGCAGGCGCGCAAGAATGCGCCCCGCGCCCAGGAGACCTGGAACAAGTTGCTCGAACTGGATGCG
>CAUQPA010000178.1:0-7339 GCA_963519325.1 uncultured Pseudomonas sp.
ATCGACCATGCCTGCATGGAGCTGCTGGAGGACTGGGGCCGGACCCAGGCCAGCAACGGCATGCGCCTGGTGATCGAACCCAAGGCGCTGGAGCGGCGCCTGGAAGGCCAGGCCCCCGCGAGCCAACCCGTGATGCCGGTCCAGGCACCCGCCTGACCACCGCCACCGGAGCGCCCAGGCGGTGCTCCGGTGGTCTGACCTCTTCCTGCCGGATCCACGCCTGGGATCATCGCCAGCGTCACCCGCCTCTGGTCGCCAACAGGTGCCCGCTAGAGCCGCTGGCCACCCCTCCACCCCGCCTCCCCCACCCATCACGTTGCGGACAAAACTGTCCACTGGCGACGAGCAAAATGCCGGGCAGTCGGCGAAGTTCGCGTCAGTCATCCTACGAATAGCTAATAGTCTGCTAATTAACTTTCGCTTGCCTCAGCTTTGCCTTATAACGGCATCTGGTTCGACTTTTGTCGCACCAACGCTCTTTGTGTCGGGCCACCCTCTATCTCGGGGGAATCGCTTTGCCAGGAAAGCCATGCGAGGCCCGCACCGCTAAAAATGACTCCAAGAGAGGTAGCTATGCGCAAGCCTGAACTGGCGAATGTGATCGCTGAAAAAGTCGGACTTCCTAAGGAACAAGCCAACGTCGTGCTCAACACGCTGCTGGACGAGATCGCGAATGCGCTGCACCGCAAGGACAGCGTGACGCTGGTCGGCTTCGGTACCTTCCTGCCGCGTCACCGCGGTGCCCGCATGGGAAAGAATCCCCAGACCGGCGAACCGGTCAAGATTCGTGCGAGCAACACGGTGGCGTTCAAGCCAGGCAAGGCCCTGAAGGACAGCATCGAAGGCTGAGGATCACGCGGCAGGGATGGCCGCTGCAGCCAGAAGGCATCGCTCCTGCGATGCCTTTTTTTTGCCACCCGGGAGCGGTGGCACAGCGGGATCAGGCGATCTCGATCATCTCGAAGTCACCCTTGCCCACGCCACAATCCGGGCACAGCCAATCCTCGGGCACATCTTCCCAGCGCGTTCCCGGGGCGATACCGTCGTCCGGCCAACCCAAGGCTTCGTCATAGATATAGCCGCACACGATGCACTGCCATTTCCGCATGTTCTTATGTCTCTCAACCGGCTTAAGGTAGCGCGCACGCTACGCGAAAGCTCGGCAAAGGCCAACCGCACGTCCCTGCCATCCGGCAGCCGGTGCTTCCGCGTCAACCGCTCATGGCTGGTTTCATCAGGTAAGCTGCCACACTATGAATGCCTCGTCCTCGCCCATGCCCTGGGCCACCTATTTCGCCGTCCTGGGCAGTGTGATCAGCGTGGGCCTGGCCATCGGCCTGTCGATGCCGCTGGTTTCCCTGCGCCTGGAAAGCTGGGGCTACGGCAGCTTCGCCATCGGCGCCATGGCGGCCTCGCCGGCCCTTGGCATCCTCGCCGGCGCCAGCCTGGCCGGGCGCCTGGCCGCGCGAGTCGGCACCCCACGGCTGATGCAACTCTGCCTGGTAAGTGGCGCCGCCTCCCTGATCCTGCTGTCGCTGCTACCCAGCTACGCGCTCTGGCTGATCCTGCGCCTGGCCCTCGGCGCCATCCTCACCCTGGTCTTCGTGCTCGGCGAAAGCTGGATGAACCAGGTCATCACCGACCGCTGGCGCGGTCGCCTGGTGGCCCTCTATGGCAGCAGCTACGCCCTCAGCCAGCTGGCCGGCCCGCTGCTCCTGGGGGTGCTGGGCACTGAAGGCGACCAGGGCTTCTGGCTGGGCGCCCTGCTCATGCTCGGCGGCGCCATCCTGTTGCTCGGCCGCCAGGGGGCACCCGCGGCCGGGGGCCATGGCGCGGCCTGGCGCGCCCTGCTCCACTTCTGCCGCGGCGCACCGGCCATCGCCTGGGCGGTGGCGCTGTTCGCCTGCTTCGAGGCGATGATCCTCACCCTGCTGCCCGTCTATGCCCTGAACCAGGGCTTCGGCCAGCAGCTGGCGCTGTACATGGTCAGCGCCGTGGTGGTGGGCGACGCCCTGTTGCAACTGCCGCTGGGCCTGCTCGCCGACCGCCTCTCGCGCCAGGGGCTGTTCCTCGGCTGCGCCCTGGGTCTGCTGGCGGTCAGCCTGGCCCTGCCACTGCTGCTGCATACCCCGGGCGTCTGGCCCTTGCTGGTGCTGTTCGGCGCTACCGCCGGCGGCCTGTTCACCCTGGCCTTGATCCTGGTGGGCGAGCGCTACCGCGATGCCGAACTGGTCGGCGCCAACGCCTGCATCGCCCAGCTCTGGGGCCTCGGCTGCCTGGTCGGCCCACTGGTCACCGGTGCCGCCAGCCAGTGGCTCACCGGCCACGCCCTGCCACTGCTGATGGGGGCGGGCGCCGTGGTGCTGCTGGTGATCATCGGGCGCCGGGGGAGTGTGCCGGCGGGGGTGGAATCGGCGGCCTGATAGCGGTCGCTGAACCCATGAAAAACGCCGGCCCTGGGCCGGCGTTTCTCGTGGCGCGAATACCGATCAGAACGCCGGGACCACGGCGCCCTTGTATTTCTCTTCGATGAATTGCTTCACCGCCGGGGTGTTCAGCGCCTTGGCCAGCTTCTGCACGGCGTCGCTGTCCTTGTTGTCCGGACGGGCGACCAGGATGTTGGCATAGGGCGATTCCTTGCCTTCCAGCAATAGGGCGTCCTGGGTCGGGTTGAGCTTGGCTTCCAGCGCGTAGTTGGTGTTGATCAGCGCCAGGTCGACCTGGTTGAGCACGCGCGGCAGGGTGGCGGCTTCCAGCTCCTTGAACTTCAGGTGCTTCGGATTCTCGGCGATGTCCTTGGGCGTGGCGAGGATGTTGGCGCTGTCCTTGAGCTTGATCAGGCCAGCCTTTTCCAGCAGCAGCAGGGCGCGGCCGCCGTTGGTGGCGTCGCTGGGGATGGCCACGACGGCGCCGTCGCGGACTTCGGCGAGCTGCTTGACCTTCTGCGAGTAGATGCCGAAGGGCTCGACGTGCACCTGGGCGACGGTCACCAGGTCGGTACCGCGGCTCTTGTTGAATTCGTCCAGGTAGGGCTGGTGCTGGAAGAAGTTGGCGTCCAGGCGCTTCTGGGCCACCTGCAGGTTAGGCTGCACGTAGTCGGTGAAGACCTTGATCTGCAGGTCCACCCCTTCCTTGGCCAGCTGGGGTTTGACGAATTCGAGGATCTCGGCGTGGGGCACTGGGGTGGCGGCGACGCTGAGGGTCTCGGCGGCGTGGGCGGTGAGGCCGGCGGCCAGCAGGGCGGCGGTGGCGAGCAGTTTCTTCATGGCAGTTTCCTAAGGCGGGGGTGGAACCGCCGGCGCGTCTGGCGCGTGCCGGCGGCGGGTGGAGCTAAGGCGTAGAAGCTGTTCACGGTCTCGCGAGCTAGAGACAAACAAGGCGAAAAGGCCTGAGGAAGCGGAGTTTACGAGTGGTAAATGAGCATTCCGAAGGCATTTTCAACGCCGTTTGACCGACGCGCAGCAGATCGTGAACAGATTCTTAGAACGCGGGAACGACGGCGCCCTGATACTTCTTCTCGATGAATTGCTTCACCTCGGGGGTGGTCAGGGCCTTGGCCAGCTTCTGGATGGCCGGGTCGTTGGCCTTGTCGGCGCGGGTGTAGAGCAGGTTGGCGTAGGGCGACTCGCCGCTCTCGATGAAGATGGCGTCCTTGGTCGGCACCAGCTTGGCTTCCAGGGCGTAGTTGGTGTTGATCAGCGCCAGGTCGACCTGGTTCAGCACGCGCGGCAGGGTCGCGGCTTCCAGTTCCTTGAACTTGAGGTGCTTGGGATTCTCGACGATGTCACGCGGGGTGGCGGTGACGTTGCTCGGATCCTTCAGGGTGATCAGGCCCTGCTTGGCGATCAGCAGCAGGGCGCGACCGGAGTTGCTCGGATCGTTGGGGATGGCCACGGTGGCGCCGTCCTTGAGCTCCTTGATGTCCTTGATCTTCTGCGAGTAGGCACCGAAGGGCTCGACGTGCACCGCCACCACCGGTACCTGGTCGCTGCTCGGATTGCTCTTCTTGTAGCTGGCGTAATAGGGCTTGGTCTGGAAGTAGTTGGCATCCACCTGCTTCTGATCGGTCTGGCGATCGGGCTGGATGTAGTCGGTGAAGACCTTGATCTTCAGGTCCACCCCTTCCTTGGCCAGCTGCGGCTTGATGAATTCCAGGATCTCCGCGTGGGGAACCGGATTGACCGCGACGGTCAGGGTCTCGGCCTGGGCAGCGGCGGCAACGCTCAGGCCGAAGGCCAGGGACAGCAGGGTACGTTTCAGCGACATCTGGATTTTCCTTGTATGAACCTTCGGGTGGGGATCAGCGACGACTGAAATGGGCGACGAGCCTATCGCCGACCATCTGCAGTACCTGGACCAGCACCAGCAGCAAGAGCACCGTGACCACCATGACGTCGGTCTGGAAGCGCTGGTAGCCGAAACGGATGGCTAGATCGCCCAGGCCGCCGCCGCCGATCACCCCGGCCATGGCGGTGTAGGACACCAGGGCGATGGCGGTGACGGTGGTTGCCGCGATCAGCCCGGGCAAGGCCTCGGGCAACAGAGTGCGGGTGACGATCTGCCAGAGGCTGGCGCCCATGGCCTGGGTGGCCTCGATGATGCCGCGGTCGACCTCGCGCAGGGCGGTCTCCACCAGCCGGGCGAAGAAGGGCGCGGCGCCCACCACCAGCGGCGGAATGGCGCCCTCGACGCCCAGGGAGGTGCCGATCAGCCAGACCGTGATGGGGATCATCAGGATCAAGAGGATGATGAAGGGCACCGAGCGCAGCACGTTGACCAAGAAGGAAAGGATGCCGTAGACCAGCGGCTGCTCCAGCAGCTGGCGGCGGCTGGTGAGAAACAGCAGCACGCCCAGCGGCAGCCCGAGGATCAGTGTGAAGAGCATGGACCAGCCGAGCATGGCCAAGGTGTCCTGAGTCGCCTGCCAGATCTCGGCCCAGTCGATGTTGGTGAAGAGTTCGTCCATCAGCGCAGGACCTCCACGGTGACGTCGGCGGCCTGGAAGCGAGCCAGGGCGGCGTCCAGGTCACCGCCCACCAGGGCGATGGTGAGCTGGCCATAGGGCTCGTCCCGGATGCGGTCGATGCGACCGCCGAGAATGCTGTAGTCCACACCGGTCTCCCGGGCGACATGGCCCAGCAGGGGTGCATAGGTGGCCTCGCCGCGGAAGGTCAGGCGTAGGATGCGCCCCTCGACATGGGCATAGGCGTCGGCCAGGTCGGCCTCGTCCTGATGCTCGGCCTCGAAGACGAAGCGGCGGGTAGTGGGGTGCTGCGGATGCAGGAAGACATCGGCGACGGTGCCCTGCTCCACCACGGCGCCGCCATCGAGCACGGCGACGCGGTCGCAGACGCGGCGGATCACGTCCATCTCATGGGTGATCAGCACGATGGTCAGCCCCAGCTCGCGATTGAGCTCGGCCAGCAGTTGCAGTACCTGGGCGGTGGTCTGGGGGTCGAGGGCGCTGGTGGCCTCGTCGCAGAGCAGGATCTTCGGCTCGGTGGCCAGGGCGCGGGCGATGCCGACGCGCTGCTTCTGGCCGCCGGAGAGTTGCGCCGGATACTTGCGTGCCTGGTCGGAGAGGCCGACCCGCGCCAGCAGCTCCTCGACGCGCTGGGCGATCTGCGCCCGCGAGCGCCCGCCGGCCAGCTCCAGCGGCAGGGCCACGTTGGCCGCCACGGTCTTGGACGAGAGCAGGTTGAAGTGCTGGAAGATCATGCCGATGCGGCGGCGAAAATCACGCAGCTCGGTCGAGCCCAGGGTGGTGACCTCGGCGCCATCGACCTGCAAGCGGCCGCCACTGGGGGCTTCGAGGCGGTTGATCAGGCGCAGCAGGGTGCTCTTGCCGGCGCCGGAATGGCCGATCAGGCCGAAGATCTCGCCGGCTTCGATCCTCAGGTCGACCGGCTGGAGCGCCGCGACCTCGCGACCGCGCGTGCGGTACGTCTTGTGGACAGCTTGGAATTCGATCAATGGAAGAACCTTGTGGGCATCGTCAGACAACGGGAGGGTGATCCCGGCGCGCAGTTTAACGTGCGCGCTTATATCTGCTTAGCACTTGTTATCGGATGCTCAGCCAATAAAGGCATATGGCCACCGATAAGAACGCTGTCCACGGCCGGCGAAACAGCCCGTCGCTTCGCATCAGCCCAACGGAACACCGAAGCGCACGGGTGAGTCACTAAAGGACTGCCTGAATTCGCCCCACATTCCGTAGGGGACGCAAAGAGCGCCCTCCAGGCGCCTGATGAGGACTTTCCATGGCTACGCCCCCCAAGAGTGAACTCGCCGGTACCGATACCCTGGATCGCCAGAACACCTCGAAGAAGCTCGAGCAACTGGAACAATTCCGCTCCGATGCCACCGGCCAGGCACTGCGCACCAACCACGGCGTGAAGATCTCGGACAACCAGAACTCCCTGCGCGCCGGCACCCGCGGCCCTTCCCTGCTCGAAGACTTCATCATGCGGGAGAAGATCACCCACTTCGACCACGAACGCATCCCGGAGCGCATCGTCCATGCCCGAGGCACCGGTGCCTACGGCTACTTCCAGCCCTACCAGGACTGGTCCGACCTGACCAAGGCCGCCCTCTTCCGCGACCCCAACCACCAGACCCCGGTGTTCGTGCGCTTCTCCACCGTGCAGGGCCCGCGCGGCTCCGGCGATACCGTACGCGACGTGCGCGGCTTCGCCATCAAGTTCTACACCGAGGAAGGCAACTGGGACATGGTCGGCAACAACATGCCGGTCTTCTTCATCCAGGACGCCATCAAGTTCCCCGACTTCGTCCATGCGGTGAAGCCCGAGCCGCACAACGAGATCCCCACCGGCGGCAGCGCCCACGACACCTTCTGGGACTTCGTCTCCCTGGTGCCGGAGTCGGCGCACATGGTGCTCTGGACCATGACTGACCGCGCCATCCCGGTGAACCTGCGCAGCATGCAGGGCTTCGGCATCCACACCTTCCGCATGATCAACACCGCGGGCAAGGGCGTCTTCGTCAAGATCCACCTGAAGCCCGCCGGTGGCGTGCGCTCCCTGGTGTGGGACGAAGCCCAGAAGCTGGCCGGCAAGGATACCGATGCCCACCGTCGCGACCTCTGGGAAGCCATCGAGGCTGGCGACTATCCCGAGTGGGAATTCGGCGTACAGATCATCCCCGAGGAAGACGAGCACAAGTTCGACTGGGATATCCTCGACGCCACCAAGATCATTCCAGAGGAGCTGGTGCCCATCACCCCACTGGGTAAGCTGGTGCTCAACCGCAACCCGGACAACTACTTCGCCGAGACCGAGCAGGTGGCCTTCTGCCCCGGTCATATCGTGCCCGGTATCGA
>CAUQPA010000179.1:0-7328 GCA_963519325.1 uncultured Pseudomonas sp.
GCTGGCTGCTGCCACCGACCGCCCCAGGGCTGGGGACCGCCCTGCAACCAGCCCTGCGGCAGCGACCGGACCGGAGCGGCCGGGTATCGGCGCTCTGAGGGCCTCAGGCGGCCATGGCCGCACAGGCGTCGGCGCAGGCTTCACAGGCCCGGGCACAGGCCTGGCAGTGCTCGGCCTTGTGCTTGCCGCACTCGGCGGCGCAGGCGCGGCAGGTGGCCAGGCACAGGGCACAGGCTTCGGCGATGCGGTCGCTGTTGCGTTGCAGGAAGGTGGCGGCCAGGCGACAGGCATCGGCGCAGTCGCGATCCAGGCGGACGCACTCGCGCATCATGTCGATATGGTCTTCGCCCAGGCAGGCGCTGGCGCAGGTTTCGCAAGCCGCGGCGCAGTCGAGACAGGCCTTGATGCAGGCGGCGAGGGTGGAATCGGTCATCCGGTATCTCCTGGCGGTTTGGGGGTTCAGGGTGGACCCGGTCGCGGGGCGCCGAGTTCGGGTGGCGCGATCGATTGACGCTCTCCCGGCTAGTCCGTACCCTGCGCCCTTGCACGTGGTGCCCCGCTTGAGCCGGGGTGAAACAGGGAAGCCGGTCGAGCCGGCGCTGCCCCCGCAACGGTAGTTGAGTAGTAGCGGCGCGATACCCACTGGCCCGGCCGGGAAGGGGCGCCGCGGATGCCCCTGGGCATCGCCTCACGAGCCCGGAGACCGGCCACGCCTGCGTTCATCTCGGCGATGCGGAGGGCGTCGTGCGGCGACGCCACCTGCCTTGCGCGGGTGGCGTCTCTGCACTTTTCTCCGCCGCGCCCGCACCCGGAGAAAGCGCCATGACCGACACCCCCGATACCGCCAGCCCCAAGCGCGACGAACGCCACCGCGCGCGCATGGTGCGCAAGAAGGCGGTGATCGACGCCCGCATCGCCGAGGCCCAGGATGAGCGTGGCCTGCTGCTGGTGCACACCGGCATCGGCAAGGGCAAGAGCAGCTCGGCCTTCGGCATGGCGGCGCGCGCCCTTGGCCACGGCATGAAGGTCGGGGTGGTGCAGTTCATCAAGGGCCGCCGCGACACCGGCGAACAACTCTTCTTCAAGCGCTTTCCCGACGAGGTGCGCTACCACGTCATGGGCGAAGGCTTCACCTGGGACACCCAGGATCGCGCCCGCGACCTGCAATCGGCCGCCGCGGCCTGGGCGGTGGCGGTGGAGCTCCTGCGTGACCCGGCCATCGGCCTGGTGCTGCTGGACGAACTCAACATCGCCTTCAAGCACGGCTACCTGGAGGTCGACCAGGTACTGGCCGATCTGGCCGAGCGCCCGGCGCACCAGCACGTGGTGGTGACCGGTCGCGGCGCGCCGCCGGCGCTGATCGAGGCCGCCGATACCGTGACCGACATGAGCCTGGTCAAGCATGCCTTCCAGGCCGGCGTCCGCGCCCAGCAGGGCATCGAATGGTAGGGCAAGCGCGGCATTGCCCGGCGCTGCTGATCGCCGCGCCGGCGTCCGGCCAGGGCAAGACCAGCGTCACCGCGGCGCTGGCCCGCCTGCATGCGCGGCAGGGCCGGCGGGTGCGGGTGTTCAAGTGCGGTCCGGACTTCCTCGACCCCATGATCCTCGCCCGCGCCAGTGGCGCGCCGGTCTATCAGCTCGATCTATGGATGATCGGCGAGGCCGAGAGCCGGCGGCTGCTATGGGAAGCGGCGGGAGCGGCCGATCTCATCCTCATTGAGGGCGTCATGGGCCTGTTCGATGGCCAGCCCTCGGCGGCGGACCTGGCCGAGCGCTTCGGTGTGCCGGTGCTGGGGGTGATCGACGCGGCCGGCCTGGCGCAGACCTTTGGCGCCCTGGCCTATGGCCTGGCCCACTATCGCCCGAGCCTGCCCTTCGCCGGGGTGCTGGCCAATCGCAGTGGCAGCCCGAGGCAGACCCAGTTGATCCGCGGCAGCCTGCCGGACGGCATGACTTTTTTTGGCAGCCTGCCGCGCGACGCCGGTATCGAGTTGCCCAGTCGCCACCTGGGGCTGATCCAGGCCGACGAGGTCACCGACCTGGATCGCCGTCTCGACGCCGCCGCCGATGCCCTGGCGGCGAGTTCCGACATCGAATTGCCGCCGCCCGTGGTCTTCGCCGCACCGGAGCCGACGTCCGTCGCGCCCCTGTTGACCGGGGTGCGCATCGGCGTAGCCCGGGATGCGGCCCTGGCTTTCATCTACCAGGCCAACCTGGATCTCTTGCGCGCCCTGGGCGCCGAGTTGTCCTTCTTTTCCGTACTCGCCGATAGCCAGCTGCCCGAGGTGGACAGCCTCTACCTGCCGGGCGGCTATCCCGAGTTGCACCTGCAGGCACTGTCGAACAACCTCGGCATGCGCGCGGCCATTCGTGCCCATTATGGGGCGGGCAAGCCGATCCTCGCCGAATGCGGCGGCATGCTCTATCTGCTCGACGAGTTGACCGACAAGGCCGGCGAGTCCGCCGCCATGCTCGGACTTCTGCCGGGCAGCGCGCGGATGCAGGCGCGGCTGACCGCCCTGGCGCTGCAGTCGGTGGAGTTCGCCCAGGGCACGCTGCGCGGCCACACCTATCACCACTCCGCGCTGGAGTCGCCCGAGACCCCTTGGGCGCGTGGGCTGTGCCCCAACGGCAAGGCCGTGGCCGAAGCGGTCTACCGCGACGGTCGGCTCACCGCCAGCTATATTCACTTCTACATGCCGTCGGCACCCGCCGCGGCCGCCGCGATGTTCAAGCCGTGACCACGACGCCCTATACCCCCGCCGAACAAGCTGCCGTCTACCGAGCCATCGCCGAGCGCCGCGACATGCGCCATTTCTGCGGTGGCGAGGTACCGCCCGAACAACTGGCCCGTTTGCTGGGCGCCGCCCACCAGGCCCCCAGCGTCGGGCTGATGCAGCCCTGGCGCTTCCTGCGCATCAGCGATCCGGCCCTGCGCCAGCGCCTGCACGAGCTGGTGGAGGAGGAGCGCCGCGCGACCGCCGAAGCCCTCGGCGAGCGCAGCGACGACTTCATGAAGCTCAAGGTGCAGGGCATCCTCGACTGCGCCGAGGTGCTGGTCACCGCCCTCATGGATGGCCGCGAAGCCCACGTCTTCGGCCGGCGCACCCTGCCGGAGATGGATCTGGCCTCGCTCTCCTGTGCCATCCAGAATCTCTGGCTGGCGGCGCGCTGCGAAGGCCTGGGCATGGGCTGGGTGTCGCTGTTCGACCCGGAAGCCGTGCGCGCCCTGCTGGGCATGCCCGAGGGCTCGCAGCCTGCGGCCATCCTCTGCCTCGGGCCGGTCGAGGCCTTCTATGAGCGGCCCATGCTGGAAGAAGAGGGCTGGCGTCAGGGGCGCCCGCTGGCAGAGCTGGTCTTCGAGAATCGCTGGGGCCAGAAGCCATGATGCTGGCCTTCGCGGTCGTCTGCGGCATGCTGCTCGACCTGCTGCTCGGCGAACCGCGACGCGCCCATCCGCTGGTCCTGTTCGGCCGCTTCGCCGAGGGCCTGGAAGCCCGCTTCAATCCCGGGGGACGCGGCTGGCGCAGTCATGGGGTGATGGCCTGGAGCCTGGCCGTGCTGCCTTGGGTGCTGCTCACCGCCTTGCTCTGCCAGATCGGCTGGCTGGCCTGGATCATCCAGCCCCTGGCGCTCTACCTGGCCGTGGGGCTGCGCAGCCTGGGCGAGCACGCCGAGCCGGTGGCGCGCGCCCTGCAGCGCAACAACCTGCCCGAGGCACGGCGGCGGGTCGGCTATCTGGTCAGTCGCGAGACCAGCGAGCTGGACGAGACCGCCGTGGCCCGCGCTGCCACCGAATCGGTGCTGGAAAACGGCAGCGACGCCGTCTTCGCTGCGCTGTTCTGGTTCGCCCTGCTCGGCGCCCCGGGCGTGGTCCTCTATCGCCTGGCCAATACCCTGGACGCCATGTGGGGCTATCGCACCCCGCGCCTGGAGCGCTTCGGCTGGGCCGCGGCGCGGTTGGACGACGTGCTCAACTATATTCCGGCACGCCTGGTCGCCCTGACCTATGCCGGCCTCGGCCGCTTCTGGAATGCCATCGAATGCTGGCGTACCCAGGCGCCGCTGTGGGACAGCCCTAATGCCGGCCCGGTGATGGCGGCCGGCGCCGGCGCCCTTGGCGTGAGCCTGGGCGGTGCGGCCCGCTATCACGGCGAATGGCACGAGCGCCCGGTGCTGGGCCGCGGTCCGGCACCTACTTTTCTGGCCATCACCCGCGCACTGAAGCTGGTGCGCCGGGGTGCCTGGCTGTGGACTGCCCTGATCGCCCTGGGAGGGTTGCTGCTTGCTTGAGCATGGCGGCCGCCTGAGACGCGCGGCGCGGACCTACGACATCCCCCTGGCCGACTGGCTGGACCTCTCGACCGGCCTGGCCCCCTGGCACTGGCCGCTGCCCGAGATTCCCGCCAGCGCCTGGGCGCGCCTGCCGGAGCCCGACGACGGCCTGGTGGCGGCGGCCTGCGCCTGTTACCGCGCCCCCGCAGCCTTGCCAGTGGCCGGCTCCCAGGCCGCCATTCAGGCGCTACCGCAGTTGCGCCCCCCGTCGCGTGTCGCCGTGCTGGCGCCCTGTTACGCCGAGCATGCCCTGGCCTGGCGCCGGGCCGGACACGAGGTCGTGGAGTGCGGCGAGGCCGAGGTAGCGGCTGGCCTCGATCGGTTCGATGTCCTGGTAGTGGTCAACCCCAACAATCCCACCGGCGAGCGGCTGTCGCCGGCGCGGCTCCTGGACTGGCAGGCCCGCCTGGAACGCCGCGGCGGCTGGCTGGTGGTGGACGAGGCCTTCATGGACCCCACGCCGGGCGCCAGCCTGGCGGCCTTCAGCGATCTGCCCGGGCTGATCGTGCTGAGGTCCTTCGGCAAGTTCTTCGGCCTGGCTGGGCTGCGCCTGGGCTTCGTGCTCGCCGCGCCGGCCCTGCTGGCGCGCCTCGACGAGCACCTCGGCCCCTGGACGGTGAACGGCCCCAGTCGCTACCTGGCGCAACGCCTGCTGGCCGACCAGGAAGCCCAGCAGCGGCAACGCGAGGCCTTGCTGCAGGCCGGCGAGCGGCTGGCAGCGCTGCTGACCGGGCATGGCCTGCCGCTCAGTGGTGGCTGCGCCCTGTTCCAGCTGATCCGGGGTCCGGAGGCGGGGGCCCTGCACGAGTATCTGGCGCGCCAGGCGATCTTCACCCGGCTGTTTCCCCACCTCGATGCCCTAAGGTTCGGCCTGCCGGCCGACGAGTCCGAGTGGCAACGACTCGACGCGGCCCTGGCCCGTTATCGGAGTTCCCCATGAATACGTTGATGGTGCAGGGCACCACCTCCGACGCCGGCAAGAGCACCCTGGTGGCCGCCCTGTGCCGCTGGCTCCATCGCCAGGGCGTGCGCGTGGTGCCCTTCAAGCCACAGAACATGGCGCTCAACAGCGCCGTGACCGCCGACGGCGGCGAGATCGGTCGCGCCCAGGCGGTCCAGGCCCAGGCCTGTGGCCTCGCTCCGCACACCGACATGAATCCGGTGCTGCTCAAGCCCAACACCGATGTCGGCGCCCAGGTGATCATCCATGGCCGCGCCGTCACCAGCATGGACGCCAAGGCCTACCACGCCTACAAGCCGGTGGCACGCGAGGCGGTACTGGCGTCCCACGGGCGGCTGTCGCAGCACTATCAGGTGGTGCTGGTGGAGGGCGCTGGATCGCCGGCCGAGATCAACCTGCGCCAGGGCGACATCGCCAACATGGGCTTCGCCGAAGCGGTGGACTGCCCGGTGCTGCTGGTGGCCGACATCGATCGCGGCGGCGTCTTCGCCCATCTGGTCGGTACCCTGGAGCTGCTCGAACCCAGCGAGCAGGCTCGGGTCGCCGGCTTCATCATCAATCGCTTCCGCGGTGACCTGGCCCTGTTGCAACCGGGGCTGGACTGGCTGGAAGCCCGTACCGGCAAACCGGTACTCGGCGTGCTGCCCTATCTGCACGACCTGCACCTGGAAGCCGAGGATCGCCTGGCCACCGGCCAGGTCGCCAAGCAGGGGCCGCGCCTGCGGGTGGCGGTACCGGTCACGCCGCGGCTGAGCAACCACACCGATTTCGATCCCCTGCGCCTGCATCCCCAGGTGGAGCTGCTGTTCGTCCGCCAGGGCGAGGCGCTACCCGCGGCGGACCTGATCATCCTCGGCGGCTCCAAGAGCGTGCGCAGTGACCTGGCCTTCCTGCGTGCCCAGGGTTGGGACCAGGCCATCACCCGCCATCTGAGATACGGCGGCCGGGTGCTGGGCATCTGCGGCGGCTTCCAGATGCTCGGTGAACGAATTGCCGATCCCCTGGGCTTGGAAGGCGCTCCCGGTGACAGCGCCGGTCTCGGCCTGCTGGCCATGACCACCGAGCTGGCCGCGGAAAAGCAGCTGCGCACGGTGCAGGGCCAGCTGTGCGACGGCGCGGCTGAGGTCGTCGGCTACGAAATCCACGCCGGCGTCAGTCAGGGACCGGCGCTGGAACGTCCGGTGGTAAGGTTCGACGATGGCCGGGTCGACGGCAGCCTCAGCGACGATGGCCAGGTGCTGGGTACCTACCTGCACGGCCTGTTCGAGTCGCCCGCCGCCAGCGTCGCCCTATTGCGCTGGGCCGGCCTGGCCGAGCCGCAGCAGCTGGACTATCACGCCCTGCGCGAGCGCGATCTGGAGCGCCTGGCCGACCTGGTCGAGCACCATTTGGACACCGGGCGCCTGCGCGCCCTCTGCGAGCTCTAGATGCGCGAACTCATCCTCGGTGGCGCTCGCTCCGGCAAGAGCGCCCTGGCCGAGCGCCTGGCCGCCGAGTCCGGCCTTGCCGTCACCTATATCGCCACGGCCGGCGGCAGCGATGCTGAACTGGCCCGGCGCATCGAACGCCACGCGGCGCGGCGACCGGCGCACTGGGCGCTGGTGGAAGAGCCGCTGGCCCTGGCCGAGCGGCTGCAGGCCCTGGCCGCGCCGGACGCCTGCCTGCTGGTGGACTGCCTGACCCTCTGGCTGACCAATCTGCTCCTGCTCGACGATCCCCAGCGCCTCGATCGTGCCTGCGCGGCCCTGCTGGACGTCGTGCCACAGCTGCCTGGCCGGCTGATCTTCGTCAGCAACGAGACCGGCCTGGGCGTCGTCCCCCTGGGCGAGCTGACCCGCCGCTATGTCGACGCCGCCGGCGAATTGCACCAGGCCCTGGCTACCCGCTGCGACCGCGTGGTGCTGACCGTGGCCGGGCTTCCCCTGACCCTCAAAGGAACACCGCTATGAGCATGCCCTGGTGGCAAGGACCCTGCCGCCACCCCGATACCGCCGCCGCCGAGGCCGCGCGCGAGCGGCAGAAGGTATTGACC
>CAUQPA010000180.1:0-7315 GCA_963519325.1 uncultured Pseudomonas sp.
AGCACGTGGTCACCGCCAACAAGGCGCTGATCGCCGTGCACGGCAACGAAATCTTCGCCAAGGCGCGCGAGCAGGGCGTGATCGTCGCCTTCGAGGCCTCGGTGGCCGGCGGCATCCCGGTGATCAAGGCGCTGCGTGAAGGCCTGGCGGCCAACCGCATCAACTGGGTGGCCGGCATCATCAACGGCACCGGCAACTTCATCCTCTCCGAAATGCGCGAGAAGGGTCGCACCTTTCCCGATGTCCTGGCCGAAGCCCAGGCGCTGGGCTATGCCGAAGCCGATCCGACCTTCGACGTGGAAGGCATTGATGCCGCCCACAAGCTGACCATCCTGACCTCCATCGCCTTCGGCATTCCGCTGCAATTCGACAAGGCCTACACCGAGGGCATCACCCGCCTGACCACCGCCGACGTCGGCTACGCCGAGGCGCTGGGCTATCGCATCAAGCACCTGGGCGTGGCGCGCAGCACCGACCAGGGCATCGAGCTGCGGGTACACCCGACGCTGATCCCGGCCGATCGCCTGATCGCCAACGTCAACGGCGTAATGAACGCGGTGATGGTCAATGGCGATGCCGTCGGCTCGACGCTGTTCTACGGCGCCGGTGCCGGTCAGGAGCCGACCGCCTCGGCGGTGGTGGCCGACCTGGTGGACGTAGTTCGCGCCATGACCTCGGATCCGGAGAACCGCGTGCCGCACCTGGCCTTCCAGCCCGATGCGCTGTCCGACCATCCGGTGCTGCCGATCGAGTCGTGCGAGAGCGCCTACTATCTGCGCATCCAGGCCAAGGATCACCCGGGCGTATTGGCCCAGGTGGCGAGCATCCTCTCGGCGCGCGGCATCAACATCGAATCCATCATGCAGAAGGAAGCCGAGGAGCATGACGGCCTGGTGCCCATGATCCTCATCACCCACCGGGTGATCGAGCGACACATGGTCGAGGCCATCGCCGCCCTGGAAGCCCTGGATGATGTCGTCGGCGACGTCGTCCGCATCCGCGTCGAGCACCTGAACTGAGCAGCCTGGCGGCGCGCGGCGCCGCCGTCTTTCCCGAGGTCGAGTCATGCGTTACATCAGTACCCGCGGCCAGGCGCCCGCGCTGAATTTCGAAGAAGTGCTGCTGGCGGGTCTCGCCAGCGATGGCGGTCTCTATGTGCCGGAGAACCTGCCGCGCTTTTCCCTGGAGGAGATCGCCTCCTGGGCCGGTCTGCCCTACCACGAGCTGGCCTTCCGGGTGATGAAGCCCTTCGTCGCCGGTTCCATCGCCGATGCCGAGTTCAAGGCCATCCTGGAAGAGACCTACGCCGGTTTCGCTCATAGCTCGATCGCGCCGCTGCGCCAGCTGGACGCCAACGAGTGGGTACTGGAGCTGTTCCACGGCCCGACCCTGGCCTTCAAGGACTTCGCCCTGCAACTGCTGGGGCGGCTGCTCGACCATGTGCTGGCCAAGCGCGGCGAGCGCGTGGTGATCATGGGCGCCACCTCCGGTGACACCGGCTCGGCGGCCATCGAAGGCTGTAAGCGTTGCGAGAACGTGGACATCTTCATCCTGCATCCGCATCAGCGGGTGTCGGAAGTGCAGCGCCGGCAGATGACCACGCTGCTGGGCGACAACATCCACAACCTCGCCATCGAAGGCAACTTCGACGACTGCCAGGAGATGATCAAGGCCAGCTTCGCCGACCAGGGCTTCCTCAAGGGCACCCCGCTGGTGGCGGTCAACTCGATCAACTGGGCGCGGATCATGGCCCAGATCGTCTACTACTTCCATGCCGCCCTGCAGCTGGGCGCGCCGGCGCGCTCCATCGCCTTCTCGGTGCCCACCGGCAATTTCGGCGACATCTTCGCCGGCTACCTGGCGCGCAACATGGGCCTGCCGGTGAGCCAGCTGGTGGTGGCCACCAACCGCAACGATATCCTGCACCGCTTCATGTCCGGCAACCGCTACGACAAGCAGCAGCTGGAAGCCTCGCTGTCGCCGTCCATGGACATCATGGTGTCGTCCAACTTCGAGCGCTTGCTGTTCGACCTGCACGGTCGCGACGGCCTGGCCCTGGCCGAGCTGATGGCCAGCTTCCGCAGCAGCGGCACCCTGTCGGTGGCGGACGACCGCTGGACCGAGGCGCGCAAGCTGTTCGATTCCCTGGCGGTCAGTGACGAGGATACCTGCGCCACCATCGCCGAGGTCTATGCCGCCACCGGCGAGGTACTGGATCCGCACACCGCCATCGGCGTGCGCGCCGCTCGCGAATGCCGGCGCAGCCTGGCCACGCCCATGGTGGTGCTGGGCACCGCCCACCCGGTCAAATTCCCCGAGGCGGTGGAAAAGGCCGGCATCGGCGCCACCCTCAGCCTGCCGACCCACTTGGCCGACCTGCTGCAGCGTGAAGAGCGCTGCACCGTGCTGCCCAACGACCTGGCCGCCGTCCAGGCCTTCGTCAGCCGCCACGGCAAGCGTGGGCAGCCGCTGTAGGTTTTAGGCGCTAATCGCGGCCATGGGCCGCTCCTACGGAAAAGCTAAGCACCTGTAGGAGCGGCCACATCGGCGGACCGTCATGGCCGCGATGAGCGGCGTAGGGTGGGTAACGGCGCAGCCTTACCCACCGGTGCCCGAAGCCCGGTGTGGAAACGCTGCGCGATTTTCCTCCCTACGTCTTGGGTAGGTTGGGTTGAGACGGCTGCATCGTCGAAGCCCAACACGGCGGACTCGAATCGCCTTTGTTGGGCTTCGCTGCGCTCAACCCAACCTACCGTCCTACCGTCCCCAAGCCCCGCTGCCTTTTCCGGTACAATGCCCGGCTTTCCCTGCCGGTGACCCGCCCATGGCTCTGCAAGCCACGCCCTACAAAGTCGAACTCAACCTCACCGATCTGGATCGTGGCGTCTACGAGAACCTGCGCCTGACCGTGGCGCGGCATCCCTCCGAGACCGAGGAGCGGCTGGCGGTGCGACTGCTGGCCTATGTGCTCTGGTACAACGAGCAGTTGGCCTTCGGCCGCGGCCTGTCCGACGTCGACGAGCCGGCGCTGTGGGAGAAGAGTCTCGATGGTCGAGTGCTGCACTGGATCGAGGTCGGCCAGCCCGATGCCGAGCGGCTGACCTGGTGCAGCCGCCGCACCGAACGTACCAGCCTGCTGGCCTATGGCAACCTGCGCGTCTGGCAGACCAAGGTGGTGGACGCGGTCAAGACGCTGAAGAACCTGCACATCGCCGCGGTTCCTGCCGAGCCCCTGGCCGAACTGGCCCGCGACCTGCCGCGTAGCATCGTCTGGCAGGTGATGATCAGCGAAGGCACCCTGTTCGTCACCGACGACCGCGGTCAGCACGAACTGCAGCTGGAATGGCTGCTGGGCGAGCGTTGATGCGCCTGGAGCCTCGCCCGCTACCGGCGGTATTGCCCGACCTGGGTGACCTGCCGCCGCTGCTCACCCGGCTCTATGCCGCCCGCGGCGTGACCCAGCCGGAAGAACTCGACAAGGGCCTGGCGCGGCTGGTGCCCTATCACCAGCTCAAGGGCATCGAGGCGGCGGTGGAGCTGCTGGCCCGCGCCCTGGAAGAGCGTCGGCGCATCCTCATCGTCGGCGACTTCGATGCCGATGGCGCCACGGCCAGTGCCGTGGGCGTGCTGGCCCTGCGGCGCCTGGGCGCGGCCTGGGTCGACTACCTGGTGCCGAACCGCTTCGAATACGGCTACGGGTTGACGCCCGAGATCGTCGCCGTGGCCTTGCAGCGCGAGCCGGAAGTGCTGCTCACCGTCGACAACGGCATCTCCAGCCTGGACGGCGTGGCCGCGGCCAAGGCCGCCGGCTTGCAGGTGGTCATCACCGACCACCACCTGCCCGGCGCCGAATTGCCCGCCGCCGACGCCATCGTCAATCCGAACCAGCCGGCCTGCGCCTTTCCTAGCAAATGCATCGCCGGGGTCGGGGTGATCTTCTATGTGATGCTGGCCCTGCGCAGTCGCCTGCGCGAGAGCGGCTGGTTCACCCGTCAAAGCCTCGCCGAGCCCAATCTGGCCGAGTTGCTCGACCTGGTGGCCCTGGGCAGCGTCGCCGACGTAGTCCCGTTGGACGCCAACAATCGCATCCTGGTGCACCAAGGGTTGATGCGCATCCGCGCCGGCCGGGCACGGCCGGGGCTCAAGGCGCTGCTGGAAGTGGCCGGGCGCCAGCCGGGCAAGGTGGCCTCCAGCGACCTGGGCTTCATCCTCGGCCCGCGCCTCAATGCCGCGGGGCGGCTGGACGACATGTCCATCGGTATCGAGCTGCTGCTCTGCGAGGACGCGGAGTTGGCGCGCGAATACGCCCAGCAGCTCGACGACTTCAACAAGGATCGCAAGAGCATCGAGCAGGGCATGCAGCGCGAGGCGCTCAAGCAGCTCAAGGAGTTGCCGGAAGACGACCTGCCCTTCGGCCTCTGCCTGTTCGATCCGGAATGGCACCAGGGCGTGATCGGCATCCTCGCCTCGCGGCTCAAGGAAAAGTATCACCGCCCGGCGCTGGCCTTCGCCGACGACGGCAGCGGCACCGGCATGCTCAAGGGCTCGGCGCGTTCGGTCGCCGGGCTGCACATCCGCGATGCCCTGGACGCCGTGGCGACCCGTCATCCGGGGCTGATCACCAAGTTCGGCGGCCATGCCATGGCGGCCGGCCTCAGCCTGCCCCAGGCGCACTACGAGACCTTCGCCGCGGCCTTCGACGCCGAGGTGCGTCGCCATCTGCAGGCCGACGACCTCAGCGGGCGGCTGCAGACCGACGGCTGCCTCGCCCCGACCGAATTCCAGCTTGGCCTGGCCCAGGCCCTGCGCCAGGCCGGTCCCTGGGGCCAGCAGTTTCCCGAGCCGCTGTTCCACGGCACCTTCGAGATCCTCTCCCAGCGCCTGCTCAAGGAACGGCATCTGAAGCTGACCCTGCGCAGCGAGCAGGGCGGGCCTGAGCTGGACGGCATCGCCTTCAACATCGACCGTGAGACCTGGCCCGATCCGAACATCCGCTGGGCCGAACTGGCCTATCGGCTGGACGTGAACGAGTTTCGCGGCAACGAGAGCGTGCAATTGCTGGTGGTGCACCTGGCACCGCGCTAGACAGCGGCGAGCGGTACCCGGGCGGGTGGCGCTTGGCGACTTTTCAGCCGAGTCCCGTCGGATCGGCGATCTATTCTGGCTGGGCGCACTCCAATGCCGTGCATCCCGATTCAGACGAGGTCCGCCATGAGTCTCCTGTTCCAGCCGCTGACCCTGCGTCAGCTGACCCTGCCCAACCGGGTGGTGGTCTCCCCGATGTGCCAGTACTCCAGCGAAGACGGCTTCGCCAACGATTGGCACCTGGTCCACCTCGGCAGTCGCGCCGTGGGCGGCGCCGGCCTGGTGATCTTCGAAGCCACCGCGGTCACCCCCGACGGGCGCATCACGCCCCAGGACCTGGGCCTGTGGAAGGACGAGCAGATCGAACCGCTGCAGCGCATCACCCAGTTCATCGAGGGCCAGGGCGGCGTCGCCGGCATCCAGCTGGCCCACGCCGGGCGCAAGGCCAGTACCTGGCAGCCCTGGGCCGGCAAGCACGGCAGCGTGCCCATCGCCGAAGGTGGCTGGGTGCCGGTGGCGCCCTCGGCCATCGCCTTCGATCCCCAGCACACCCGACCCACGGCCGTTGATCGCGATGACATCGCCAGCCTTCGCCGGGCCTTCGTGGACACCGCCGAGCGCGCCCTGGCGGCGGGTTTCAAGGTGGCCGAGATCCATGCCGCCCACGGCTATCTGCTGCACCAGTTCCTCTCGCCGCTCTCCAATCGCCGCGAAGACGACTACGGTGGCAACTTCGAGAATCGCATTCGCCTGTTGCTGGAGGTCACCGCCGACGTACGCGCGGTCTGGCCGGAGGAGCTGCCGCTGTTCGTGCGGGTCTCGGCCACCGATTGGGTGGAGGACGGCTGGGACGTCGATGAGACGGTGGAGCTGGCCCGTCGACTGAAGACTCTGGGCGTCGACCTGATCGACGTCTCCTCCGGCGGTACCGCGGCCCAGGCCGACATTCCCACCGGACCCGGCTACCAGACCCAGTTCGCCGAGCGGGTGCGCAAGGAAGCCGAGATTCCCAGTGGCGCGGTGGGCATGATCACCGATGCGGCCCAGGCCGAGCACGTGCTGCGCACCGGTCAGGCCGACCTGGTGCTGCTGGCGCGGGAACTGCTGCGCGATCCCTACTGGCCGCTCAATGCCGCCGAAGCCCTGCGCGAGAAGGTCTCCTGGCCACCGCAGTACGTCCGCGCCGCGCACCGGGATACGCCGCTGCGCAAGCCGTTCGGGGTGGAATAGGGAAGCAACGGAGCCATCCGCCCGGATGGCTCCCTGGTCAGGGCTTGACCGGGCGCAGCATCGCCTCCAGGGCGTCGCTGTCGTAGTAGTCGCCCAGGTACCAGATGCGACCGTCGCGGATCTTCATGATGCTGGCGCCGCGGATCTTCACCGGTTGCTTGCCGGTGGCGGTGGTGCGGTTGCCGGTCAGTTCCCATTCGAAGGCGATGCTGCGCGGGCCGATGACCGGCTTGTGCACCATCTTCACCTGCAGATCCGGTACCGCCTTGAGGGTGACCTTGACGATCCTGTCGCGGGCCTGGTTGCGACTGGTCTCGGTGGTGGCCGCACCACTGTCGAAGTACTGCACCTTGGGGTCGAGCAGGGCACTGGCCGCCTCGGCGTCGTGATCGTTCCAGGCATCGAGATAACGATTGGCGATGAGGTGAGCGTCCTCGGCGGCGGCCTGGGCCTGGCCGGCGGTGAGGGCGAGCGAAAGCGCGAACAGCACAGCCAGACGCGAACGCATGGGGTGTCTCCGGCAACTACAGGGGAAGGCGCAAGATTAGCGCTGCGGCCGGCCGCGGTCAGAAATATTTTGTATCGGCTGCGACGCATCGCCCGCTCGACTGCAACATCCGGTAAGCAGCGACGGGGAGCCAGACGACGCTGCGGGCGGTCTCAACAGGTTGAATCCAAATCACCTGTGGAGGTTGCCCATGAACACCCGCGGTCTGCTCGATCAATTGCTCAAGGCCGGCCAGCAAGCCTTGGCTAACAAGACCGGTCAGTCGACCATGCGACCAGGCGCTGGCAGCGCCCCCGCCGGCAAGGACGGTCTCGGCAGCCTGCTGTCGGGCCTGGGCAACAGCGGCCTGGCCGCCGGCGCCCTGACCGCACTGCTGGGCAGCAAGCGTGGCCGCAGCCTGGGCGGCAAGGCCGTCGGCTATGGTGGTCTGGCGGCGCTCGGCATGGTGGCCTACAAGGCCTATCAATCCTGGCAGGCCAGCCAGGCACAGGG
>CAUQPA010000181.1:0-7308 GCA_963519325.1 uncultured Pseudomonas sp.
AAGCTGGTGCCCTGGACGATCAGAAACCCGGCGCCTAAGGGTCCGAAGCGCCGGCACTGGACGTTGGTGGCGATACCGGAGATTACCAGCGACATGGAGACGATCAGGTTGGTGTCGCGCGGCGCGACGCCCAGGGCCTGGCAGATCAGCAGGCCGGGGGTGACGATGGGGACGATGATCGCCAACAGGTGCTGGATGGCGGCCAGCAGGGCAATCAGCGGGCGCGGGCGGTCGGCAGGACCATAGAGCAATTCGGAGCGGGGAGACTGGGACATGGGCGGTCGTCGCGGCAAAGCGCCGATCTTACCGGATGCCTGCCGCACGGCGCAGGTCTTCGATCAGGACTGCCCGGCGACCGGGCGGCCGGCGGGTAGTCCTGGTGCGGAGGCTGAGCCTTACAGGATGAAGCGGGCCACGTCCCGGTTGAGGTCGGCGGCATGATGCTGCAGGGAGCGCGATTGCCGTTCCGAATCCTCGGCGCCGCTGGCCAGGGTGTCGCCGAGTGCCTTGATGGTGATGACGTTGCGGGTGATTTCCTCGGTCACCGAAGTCTGCTCCTCGGCCGCCGTGGCGATCTGCAGCGACATCTCGGAGATGACCCCGGCGCTCTCGGCGATGGCCTCGAGGGCGCTGGAGGCCCGCTCCACATCGGCCACGCTGCGTTCGGCGATGGCCATGCTGCTGCCCATCCGCTGCACCGCCTGGCGGGTCATCTGCTGGAGCGTGCCGATGGTCTCGTTGATTTCCCGGGTCGACGCCTGGGTGCGCTGCGACAGCGTCCGCACCTCGTCGGCGACCACCGCGAAGCCGCGCCCATGCTCGCCGGCGCGGGCAGCCTCGATGGCTGCGTTCAGCGCCAGCAGGTTGGTCTGCTCGGCGATGCTCTGGATGCTGTCCAGCACCTTGGTGATGGATTGCGAGTGCTGGTCCAGTTCGCCGATCACCTGGGTGGCGTCATCCACTTCCCGGGCCAGGCTGGTGATGGAGGTCTTGCTGGTCTGCACCAGGCTCAGGCCCTGGGTGGTGCTGTCGGAGGATTGCCGGATGGCTGCGGCGGTCTGCTCGGCGTTGCGGGCGATCTCCTGGGTGGCGGAGGACATCTCCGTGACGGCCGTGGCGACCAGGGTAATCTCCTGTTGCAGGCGGCCCAGCTCCTGGGTGGCCGAGGCACTGCGCTGCAGGACCTTCTGCGATTCGGCGTCCACGTTCTCGGCATGCTGGCGCACGCCGCCGATCAGGCCATGCAGGCTGGCGACGAACTGGTTGAAGTGTCCCGCCAGCCCGCCGACCTCATCGTGGCTCTGCACGGCGATCCGCCGGGTCAGGTCGCCCTGGCCATCGGCGATGACCTGCAGGCCCGCGGAGACCACGCCCAGCGGCCGGAGCAGGTAGCTGCAGAAGAGATTGATCAGCACCAGCGACACGCCCAGCACCGCCGCCAGGATGGCGACGCTGATCCACAGCTGCCGTTGCAGAGGCGCCATGAGCACCCCTTCGTCGACGATCATGATCAGGGTTTCGCCGTTGTGGTTCATGGGCGCCGCGTACAGGCGCTGGCCAGCGGCGGTCGTCACGAAGCGCTCGCCCGACGCCTGGGCCAGGCCCTTGAGGGTGTCCGCGCCCAGCAGCGGGTAGAGTTCGGTGATCGGCTTGGCCAGCAGGGCGGCGTCCTCATGCCCCAGCACGATGTTCTGGCCGTTGACCAGCACGGCGCTGCCGGCACCCGGTAGTTGTACGCGCTTGAGCTGCTCGAGGATGTCGCGGATGCTTACGTCGGCGCCGAGGATGGCGGTCGTCTTGCCTGCGGATTGCAGGGCCCAGCCCAGCGACAGCACGTTCTGCTTGGTGGCCGCCGCCACCGTGGGGATGGAGAAGAACACCTGGCCGGGATGCTGCAGCGCCTGCTGGTACCACAGCCATTTCCGCGGATCGTTGTTGTCCGGCGGCAGCTGGACGCCATTGGCGTTGACCTGGCTGCCGTCACCGCGGGCATAGAAGACGTTGTCGAAGCCACCCGACAGCTTGACCTGGTTGAGGCTGGCGGGAAGATTCGCCTCCTGGGTCTCCGGCGCCAGGGCGCCCAGGGCCGCGGCCTTGCCATCGAGCCACTGGCGGACGCCGCCGTTGAAGACGAAGCTGACCGTCTTCAGCTGCTCGACCGTGGAGGCCTCGAGGGCCGCGCGGGTGTTGAGAAAGTTGATGGTCGTCAGGCCGATACCCACGACCAGGACGGCTGCGGTGGCTGATAGCGAGAGTTTCTGTTTCAACGACAGGGCAGTGGGCATGAGGGAGATCCATCGGGATGTTTGTTATCCCCCTGTATCGACAAAGGCGCGGAGTACCTTAAGCGCAGCGGTCATCCTGACGAAGACGGACTCTCGCGCCCTGGCAACGCCCCAGGCAGGCGATCAGATCGCCATAGTGCGACAGCCCCGCTTGCCAACCAGGGAATAGCCACCATCGACTGGCTTCCTATAGGCACCCTGGTTGCCCATAGGAAGCTCTCGGCGAGCCGACGCCTTTGGACTAGGCCGCCACGGTCTGGGCCCCGGTCATCAGCGCCACGGCGTCGGCCATGGAATGCTCGCGCGGGTCGATCACCGTCAGCCGGCGGCCCAGCCGATGGATGTGGATGCGGTCGGCGATCTCGAACACATGGGGCATGTTGTGGGAGATCAGCACGATGGCGATGCCCCGGGCACGCACGTCGAGGATCAGCTCCAAGACCTTGCGCGACTCCTTCACGCCGAGGGCGGCGGTGGGTTCGTCGAGGATGATCACCTTGGAGCCGAAGGCCGCCGCCCGGGCTACCGCCACGCCTTGGCGCTGGCCGCCGGACAGGGTTTCCACCGCCTGGTTGATGTTCTGTATGGTCATCAGCCCCAGCTCGGACAGCTTCTCGCGGGCAATGCGCTCCATGGCCTTGCGGTCCAGGGTCCGGCAGAGGCTGCCGAGCAGGCCCGGCTTGCGCAATTCGCGACCGAGGAAGAGGTTGTCGGCGATGGACAGCGCCGGCGACAGCGCCAGGTTCTGGTAGACCGTCTCGATGCCGGCGCGCCGTGCGGCGATGGGCGAGGCGAACTGGATCGGTTGGCCCTCGAAGCGGATCTCGCCCTCGTCCGGGCGCAGGGCGCCGGAGATGGCCTTGATCAGCGAGGACTTGCCGGCGCCGTTGTCGCCGATCACGGCGAGGATCTCGCCCGGCAGGAGGTCGAAGTCGGCATGGTCGAGGGCGGTGACGCGGCCATAGCGCTTCACCAGGCCGCGTGCCATCAGCAGGGGTTCGGTAGTCATCAGCTGGCCGCCTTTCTGATCCATTGGTCGATAGCCACGGCCGCGATGATGAGCGTGCCGATCAGCAGATAGGTCCATTGCACGTCGGTGCCCAGCAGGCGCAGGCCGAGGGCGAAGACGCCGACGATCAGGGCGCCGAACAGCATGCCGAGGATGGAGCCGCGGCCGCCGAACAGGGAGATGCCGCCGATCACCACGGCGGTGATGGACTCGATGTTGGCGAACTGGCCGGCGGTGGGCGAGACCGAGCCGATGCGGCCGATCAGCACCCAGCCGGCGAAGGCGCAGATGAGTCCGGACAGCCCGTACACCGTGATCAGCATGCGCCTGACGTTGACCCCGGCCAGCGCCGCCGCCTCGGGATCATCGCCCACCGCATAGAGGTGCCGGCCCCAGGCGGTGTGGTTGAGCACGTACCAGAGCAGGGCGACCAGCACCGCCAGGGCGATCACCCCATAGGTGAAGACTGCGCCACCCAGGCGGAAATTCTCGCCGAAGACCTGCAGCAGTGGCGCCGTCGCGCCGATTTCCTGGGCGCGGATGGTCTCGTTGCGCGAATAGAGGAAGTTGGCCGCCAGGACGATCTGCCACATGCCCAGGGTAACGATGAAGGGCGGCAGCTTGATGCGGGCGATCAGCCAGCCGTTGACCATCCCGCACAGGGTGCCCACCGCCAGGCCGCAGAGGATCGACAGCTCCACCGGCAGGCCGTAGCGGAAGGTGAACTGGCCCATGACCACCGAGGACAGCACCATGATAGCACCCACCGAGAGGTCGATGCCGGCGGTGATGATCACCAGCGTCTGGGCGGCGCCGACGATGCCGGTGATGGCGACCTGCTGCAGGATCAGGGTCAGGGTGAAGGCGGAAAAGAACTTGCCACCCAGCAGCACGCCGAAGATGCCCAGCGACAGCAGGAGCACCAGCAGGGAGACCGCCGAGGGTCGTGAATGCAGGAAGTGACGGAATCGGAGCAGGGCGCTGCGCTCGTCACGGGTGAAGGAGGCCACCTCCGTGGCGCTGTGCTTGAGCACCTGCTCGAACGGCTGGCCGGACGGGGAGGGCGAGGTCGGATCGCTCATGGCAATCTCCTGAGAGCGGGAAAGCGGCCGAGAGGCGATCGCCCGCGCCGGCGCCACTGGCGCTCAAGCGGGGGCGATCCCTCTGCTCTAGCCTAGACGAGAGGGCATCAGCCCCAGCATTTCTGCAGGGCGGCCTTGCTGTCGAGGGACTGGATACCCGGCACCGGCTTGTCGGTCACCAGCTTCACCCCGGTGTCGACGAAGTTCTTGCCTTCGGTGGGGGTCGGTTTCTTGCCGGTATCGGCGAAGGTCTTGATCGCCTCGATGCCCAGCGCGGCCATCTGCAGCGGGTACTGCTGGGAGGTGGCGCCGATGACGCCGTCCGCCACGTTGTGCACGCCCGGGCAGCCCCCGTCGATGGACACGATCAGCACGTCCTTCTCGCGGCCGACGGCCTTGAGCGCCTCGTAGGCCCCGGCGGCGGCCGGTTCGTTGATGGTGTGGACCACGTTGATGGTCGGATCCTTCTGCAGCAGATTTTCCATCGCCGCGCGACCGCCTTCTTCGTTGCCGTTGGTCACGTCGTGGCCGACGATGCGTGGATCGGTCTCGTCGCCGATGCGACTCTGGTCCTTGGGATCGATACCGAAGCCGAGCATGAAGCCCTGGTCGCGCAGGACGTCCACCGACGGCTGGGAGGCGTTCAGGTCGAGGAAGGCCACCCGGGCATCCTTGGCCTTGTCGCCCAGGGTCTCCTTCGCCCACTGGCCGATCAGCTTGCCGGCCAGCAGGTTGTCGGTGGCGAAGGTCATGTCGGCGGCGCTCACCGGATCTAGCGGGGTATCCAGGGCGATCACCAGCAGGCCGGCCTCGCGGGCCTTCTGCAGGTTCGGCACGATGCCCTTGGTGTCCGAGGCGGTGATGAGGATGCCCTTGGCGCCATCGGCGATGCAGGTCTCGATGGCGGCCACCTGGCTTTCGCTGTCGCCGTCGATCTTGCCGGCATAGGCCTTGAGCGTCACCCCCAGCTCCTTGGCCTTGGCGGTGGCTCCTTCCTTCATCTTGACGAAGAAGGGGTTGGTGTCGGTCTTGGTGATGAGGCAGGCGGAGACGGGAGCGGCCTGGGCGGTGCCGCTGGCCAGAGCGGCGGCCAACAGGCAACCGGCGAAGGAGGCGAGGGAGACGGTTCTTTTCATTGTTGTGCGCTCGGATTCAGAGACAGGAAGGCGACCGGCAGTGCGCCGGTCGCGGTGGAGCTGTTACCACCACTGCTCGACTTGGAAGCCGATGTTGGAGCCATGCAGGTCGCTACCGAAGTTACCGGTGCTCGACAGGGACGAACCCGGATCGAACTCGTCAGCGGCGTTCTGCGCAGCCCGGTTCCAGACAGCATAGGTGTAGAACAGGCGGAATTCCGGTCGGGTCTTGAATTCCGGTCCCTTGGGCGACCAGGTCGGCGCCAGGGTCAGCTTGGTCAGCTTGCGGGTGCCGCCCGGGGCTTCCACCTGGTCATGGCCCAGTTCGGTGGAGAACTTGAACTGGTCGGTGATGCCGTAGACCAGACGGCCACCCAGCGAGGTCCAGCGCAGGTCGTTGCCATTGGGACGTTCGTCCTTCTGGTACACCGCGGCGATCTGGCCACCCCAGTAACGGCTGATCTGCCAGTCGAAGTAGTCGACCACGCGATAGGAGACGTCGGCGCTGCTCAGGGTGGGATCGCCGGTGCTGCCCAGGGCGGTGCCCGGGCCCTGGCCGCGCTGCACGGCGAAGGTGTTCACGCCACCCCAGCCCATGAAGTTGGCCTGCTTGTGCTGCAGCGTCACCGCCACGCCGCTGTTGGCGTTGGGCTGATTGCTGGGCTTGTCCAGGTAGCTGACGCCGATCTCCAGCGAGCCATTGGGATTGGTGTTGAAGCCGGCGACGTTGAAGTCGATGCGGTTCTGGAAGTCCTTCTGGTTCTGGTTGTCCTTGCGCGAGAAGGCCAGGCTGTACTTGAGACCGCCAATGTTGACGTCCTCGATACCGCCGCCGGTGGCGCTCTGGTTCCAGTAGAAGAAGTCGGAGATGTGGATGTCGTTACGCTTGTAGTAACGCCGACCGGCCCAGAGGTTACCGCCATTCAGGGCAGCGATGTTGTTCCAGTAGGCATAGGCCTGGACCGCGCGGATCTGGCCGTTGTCGCCATGGAAGGTGGGGGTGCGGTCGTACTGGTTGTAGAGGCTGGCCATGCCGTAGACGCCCACGGCGGAGCCATCGTCCAGCGAGAAGACATCCTGCTTGGCGGCGAACTCGCCGTACTGCTCGCACTCGTTGCCCAGGCGGTACTTGGACTGGGCGCCTTGGAGCTTGAAGCAGCGCATGGAGCCGGAGCCGGAAGAATCGCCGAGGCCGGCACGGAAGTAACCGGTGGTTTCGAAGGCTTGTGCAGCGGGGATCAGGAGGAGAGTGCTCACCAAGGATGCGACCGAAACCCTGGCCAGGGGAATAGCCTTTTTCTTCTTCATTTATGTTCCCTAATTATTGTTGTTGTGTAACGCGATGCCTGGTTCACACCTGATCCGCCGTGCTCCAGCGAAAGATCAACTTAGGTGTGACCATTGCGGCCTTACCTGACTACAAACTTATCGCTGAATCAATTCAGCGGCAGACGGAGGGTAGCCTTTGATCACTCAACGGCCTAGCGTCTCGTTTCGGGTCGATTGTGAGCTGAATCACAGGTCGCGCTTCTGCAAAAATAGCAAGCCAAGCAACGGTGGAACCGCTCTGGAATGGGCGTCGTGGCGGGAGGGCTGAAGCTTAGCGAAGGGCAGGGGAAGCGGCAAAGAGGGGGCGGGGCGAAAGGCCCGAGATAGACCGGCAGGCGCCTATGGGGAGGGTAAAGTGGAGCAGCCGGGCGACGGCAGACGCCATCGCCCGGCAGGAGCGGTCAGCCCAGCAGCGCCTTGTCGCGCACGCCGCCCTTGTCGGCACTGGTGGCCAGCAGGGCATAGGC
>CAUQPA010000182.1:0-7277 GCA_963519325.1 uncultured Pseudomonas sp.
GATGTAGCCCTTGGGCACATGGGCGCCGAAACCCTCGGCGATCAGGGTCATGCCGATCATGATCAGGAAGCCCAGCGCCAGCATCACGACGGTGGGGTTGTTGTTGATGAAGTTGGCCAGGGGATTGGCCGCCAGCAACATGACGGTCACCGCCACCACCACCGCGATCACCATCACCGGCAGGTGCTCGGTCATGCCCACGGCGGTGATGATGCTGTCCACCGAGAACACCAGGTCCAGCAACAGGATCTGCACGATGGCCGAGCCGAACGCCAGGGTCGCCGTTTCGCCGCCCTTGGTCAGGGCGCTGTCCGGCTCGGGATCGACGTTGTGGTGGATCTCCTTGGTCGCCTTCCACAAGAGGAATAGGCCACCGGCGATGAGAATGATGTCCTTCCAGGAAAAGCCCTTGCCGAAGAGCTCGATGATGGGCTCGGTGAGCTGGACGATCCAGGCCACGGTGCCGAGCAGCCCCAGGCGCATGACCAGCGCCAGGCCGATGCCGAGGCGGCGGGCCTTCTGCTGTTGGTGGACGGGCAGCTTGTTGGTGAGGATGGAGATGAAGATCAGGTTATCGATGCCGAGCACCACCTCCATGACAATCAGGGTGGCCAGGGCGATCCAGACGGTGGGGTCGGCGGCGAGTTGCAGCAGATAGTCCATTGCGGGGCGGTTCCAGTAGTAGGGAAAAGGCCCGACGCGAGGTCAGGCCACAGGTCTCAGCATCAGAGCCTTGGCCCTGTGAAATGCTCGTGAAGGGCCCTGCCGCAATTGTTTCAAACTGTCGCAACGCTGCGCCGCTGGACGAAGCGCGCCACGTAGTCGTCGGCCGGCTGGCCGAGGATGTCCGCCGGCGTGCCCACCTGCACCAGGCGCCCATCGCGCAGGATGGCGATGCGATTGCCCAGGCGCAGGGCCTCGTCCAGGTCATGGGTGATGAAGACGATGGTCTTGTGCAGGCGCTGTTGCAGCTCCAACAGCTGGTCCTGCATCTCGGCGCGGATCAGCGGATCGAGGGCGGAAAAGGCCTCGTCCATCAGGATGATCTCGGTATCCGCCGCCAGGGCCCGCGCCAGGCCGACGCGCTGGCGCATGCCACCGGAGAGCTGGTGCGGCCACTTGCGCTCGTAGCCGGCCAGGCCGACCACCTCCAGCCAGTGCATCGCCCGCTCGCGGCAGACCGCCTTGGGCTCGCCGCGCACCTTGAGGCCATAGGCGACGTTGTCCAGCACCCGGCGGTGCGGCAACAGACCGAAGCTCTGGAACACCATGCTGATGCGCTGGCGGCGCAGTTCGCGCAGCGCTGGCAACGGCAGTTCGAGGATGTCCTGGCCATCGATGAGGATGCGCCCGCTGCTGGGGTCGATCAGCCGGTTGAGGTGGCGCACCAGGGTCGACTTGCCGGAACCGGACAACCCCATGATGACGAAGATCTCACCCTCGGCGATCTCCAGGGAGAGATCGTCCACCCCCACCACGCAACCGGTGCGGGCGAGGATCTCGGCCTTGTCGTGCCCTTCGCGGAGCAAAGCCAGGGCCGCCTGCTCGCGTTTGCCGAAGATCTTGGAGACCCGCTCGACGACGATCTTCATCGCTCCACCTCGTGGCGCTGGCGGCCATAGGCCTGGGTGATGCGGTCGATGACCACGGCGAGGATGACGATGGCCAGGCCGGCCTGCAGGCCCTTGCCCACGTCCAGGGTCTGGATGCCCACCAGCACCTCCTCGCCGAGGCCGCGGGCGCCGATCATGGAGGCGATCACCACCATGGACAGCGCCATCATGGTGGTCTGGTTGATGCCGGCCATGATGCTCGGCAGGGCCAGCGGCAGCTGCACGCCGAACAGTTGCTGCCAGCGACTGGCGCCGAAGGCGTTGACCGCCTCCATCACCTCGCGGTCGACCTGGCGGATGCCCAGGTCGGTGAGGCGGATCAACGGTGGCGCGGCGTAGATCACCGTGGCGAAGATCGCCGGCACCTTGCCCAGGCCGAACAGCATCAGCACCGGGATCAGATACACGAAGCTAGGCATGGTCTGCATGATGTCCAGCAGCGGCATCAGCACCAGGCGCAGCCGCGCGCTACGGGCGCAGAGGATGCCCAGGGGTACGCCGATGATCACGGCGATGGCGGTGGCCACCAGCACCAGGGCCAGGGTCTGCATGAGCTTGTCCCACAGCCCCAGGGCGCCTACCAGGAACAGCAGGCCGGTGATCGCCAGCGTCGGTACTACCCGGCGGGTCGCGTGGCCGGCCAGGGCCGCGACGATCAGCAGGATGGCCCACCAGGGCGTGCCGCGCAGCAGGCCTTCGAGCCAGACGATGGCCTGCAGCAGGGTGTCGGAGATGGTCCGGAAGACGTCGCCGTAGCGGGTCACCAGCCAGTCGACCCCGCGATTCACGGCATCGGCGAAGGAAAAGGTCAGGCCTTCGGGAAACATCCTAGAGCGCCGCCTGGATCTTGCTGCGCGCCGCGGCGTCGGTCACCCAGGCCTGCCAGAGTTCCGGATGGGCCTTGAGCAGCGCCTTGGCGGCGGCGGGGGCGTCCTGCTTGGCTTCGGCCTGCTCGGCCAGGGTGCGGTTGAGCAGTTCGATGGGCACATTGACCCGACTCAGCACGGCCACCAGCTCGGGGGCGCCGTCGTGGAAGGGCTTGGAGAGGCCGGCCTGCACCTGGATGCGCTTGGCTTCGCCATCGCGCGGCTTTAGCTGCACCATGTCGACCCGGCCCAGCAAGGGCGTCGGCGACCAGTAGTAGGTGAGGATCGGCTGCTTGCGCTTGGTGGCCGAGACGATGGCCGCATCCAGCGCCGGCCCGGTACCGGGGCGGAAGTTGGTGTATTTGTCGCTCAGGCCGTAGCTCTGCAGCATCTGGGTATTTTCCAGTTCGCAGGTCCAGCCGGCGGGGCAGTTGTAGAAGCGGCCCTTGCCCGGCTCTTCCGGATCGCGGAACAGCTCGGCGTACTGGCCCAAGTCGGCGATGCTCTTCAGCTTGGGCGCCTTGGTGCCCTCGCCTTCGACCAGATAGCGCGGCACGTACCAGCCTTCGGTGGCGCCCTCGATAGGCGCGCCCACGCCGACCACCTTGCCGGCCGCGGCGGCCTTGTTCCAGGCCTCGCTGCGGCCGATCCACTCCTCGGCGAACACCTGGATGTCGTTATTGGCCAGCGCCTGCTCCAGGGTGATGGAGTTGCCAGGAATGCTGTCGATCTTGCAGTCGTAGCCATGCCGCAGGACGAAGCCCATCAACTCGGTGAGCAGCATGCCACTCTCCCAGTTCACGCCGGCGAACTTCACCGGTTTGCTGGCGCACCAGTCGGCGGCCTGGGCGGTACCAGCAGCGAGCAGGCCAAGGGACAGGCCGGTGGCCAGGAGGGAACGGCGGGGAAAGGCTATGGGCATGAGAGGCTCCGTCTGCGCTGGGCGGGCCAGGGTGGCAGAGCCGGTCCGCTGGCGATCCTAGCTTGGTCAGCACGGAAGGCCCTCGGTTCAGCCGTTGGCGGCGCAGGGCTGCGCAAATCCGCACTGGGTCAAGCTCCGGCCGCGCCTGAGCGGCGCCAGCGTCCAGGCTGGAGGCTTGGCGACCTTTCTCCTGCGGATCACCGCTCTGGCAGGAACCTCTGCGTCGAAACGAACTTACCGGGAGACTGGGACAAGCGCCGCTACGCTAGAACTTTGCCCGCCTTGGCTTCTTCTACCGCAGGTCACCCTCGTGGAGCCTGCCATGCGTATCCATCACCTCAACTGCGGCTGCATGTGCCCCCTGGGCGGGGCGCTGTACGACGGCTTCAGCCGCGGTTTCGCCGCCCACCTGGCCTGTCATTGCCTGCTGGTGGAGACCGACAGCGCCGGGCTGGTGCTGGTGGATACCGGCTTCGGCGAACGCGACCTGCAGGAGCGTGGCCAGCGCCTGAGTCCCTTCTTCCGGTTGATGAATCGCATCCAGTACGACCCGGCGCTCAGTGCCCTGGCGCAGATCCGCCAGCTCGGCTTCCGGCCGGGGGATGTGCGCCATATCGTGCTGACCCACCTGGACTTCGATCACGCCGGTGGGCTGGACGACTTTCCCCAGGCCCAGGTCCATGTGCTGCAGCGCGAATGGGATGCGCAGCGGCAGCGCCACGGTTTCATCGGCCGGCGCCGCTACAGTCCGGCGCAGTGGCAAGGCATCCGCCACTGGCAGTTCCACGAACCCCAGGGCGAGCCCTGGCACGGCTTCGCCAGCGTGCGCGACCTGCCCGGCCTGCCCCCGGAAATCCTCATGATCCCCCTGCCCGGCCACACGCCTGGGCACGCCGGCATCGCCATCCAGGCGGACGAGGGCTGGCTGCTGCACGCCGGCGACGCCTATTTCTACCGCGAGGAAATGGGCCATCCCGAGCGCCGCTGTACCCCTGGCCTGAGGTTCTACCAGCGGCTGATGGAAGCCGACCGCGCCAGCCGCCTGGACAACCAGGCCCGGCTGCGCGAACTTTCCCTGCGCCAGGATCTGGGGCTGACCCTGTTCTGCAGCCATGACCTGGTGGAGTTGCGGCGGTTGCAGGCAGGGACACCGTAGGTTGGGTTGAGCGCAGCGAAGCCCAACGGTGGCCGGGCCGGACTGCCCATGTTGGGCTTCGACGATGGAGCCGTCTCAACCCAACCTACGTCTAAAGCAGGCACTCGTAGGTTGGGCTGAGCACAGCGAAGCCCAACAAGGCGCGACCGAGCCCTGATGTTGGGCTTCGACGGTGGAGCCGTCTCGACCCGACCTAGGCGATCACCGGATAACCCTTGTCCACCGCCTCCCGGCGCCAGTCCAGCAGCGGCAGGTAGATCGCCTCGTCCACGGCTACGACACCGTCCATGGCCAGGAGGCTGGCCAGCTCGGGGGCAGCCGCCAGGCTGTCACCCAGGGCCGCGCGCAGGTCCGCCACCTCGGCATCCGACCGACTGGCGGCGGTGATGAAGGGCAGCGTCGGGCTCGGTCGGGTGCGCTGCAGCAGGCGCAGGCCGGCGACGCGCTCCGGTTGGGCGCGCTGCAGGTAGCCGTAGGTCACGGCATCCACCGCGGCCACATCGGCGTGTCCCTGCTGCAACAGGGCCAGGCTGTTGGCGTGGCTTTCGCTGACGATCATTTCGCCGAAGAAGCGGGCCCGCTCCGCCAGGGGCGCCACGGCGTGGCGCAGCAGATTCATGCCGGTGTTGGAATCCAGGCCGTTGAGCGCCACGCGCTTGCCACGCAGATCGGCCAGGCTCTCCGCCTCCAGCGTCTCGGGCACCAGGATGAAGGCGCAGTGCTCGGCGCCTGCGCAGCCTTCGAAGGTATAGCGCGGCGCTGCCACCAGCCGGACCTGGCCGCGCAGGCGGGTGGCCCAGGGATAGCCACAGGTCTGGGCCAGCAGCAGGTCGGGATGGCTCCAGAGCGCCGGCAGTTCCTCGGGCGCGGGGGCGAGCGTCTTGCCCAGACGCAGCGCCACGGCTTCGGCCAGCTGGCGATAGGCGTCGCGTACCTCGGCAGGCTCGACGTACATGGTGAGGGCGGCGATGGCCATGGGCGGCTCCAGCAGAGGAAACCGCCATTATCGCCCATCACCTACCCGGGCGGGCCCTCAGAGCCTGTTCATAATCTGCTGAGCGTCGGCCAAACTACGTTGAAAACGTCCTGGAAGGCCAGCCCCGCCTAGGCGGCTCCGGCGCACCACTCATGTACCACTCGTAAACCCGAGCGCGGATCCGATCCGCTTCCTCAGGCGCTTTCATAGGGCCGCCTAGGCCTTGTTTGGCTCTAGCTCGCGAGATTTTGAACAGGCTCTCAGAGCGCCGCCTTCACCCGCTCGGCGTTTTCCGCCGGCAGCCAGGACGTCCAGACCTCCGGATGCTCCTTGAGGAAGCGCTTGGCCACCACCTGGGCGTCTTCGTGTTTCTCGGCCATGTCGGCGAGGATGCCGTTGAACTGGTCGAGGGGGAATTCGACCTTCTCGAATAGCGCGACCAGGGCCGGGGCCTTGTCGTGCAGGTCGCGCGAAACGCCGATGGTGATCTTGGCCGGCAGCGAGCGTGAGGGCAGCGGATTGGCATTCTTTGGATCCGACAGCGTCTCCCAGGCTTTTTCGCTGAAGGGCGGCTCTTCCAACTGGACCAGCTTGTACCGGCCCATCAGCGGGGTCGGCGACCAGTAGTAGAAGAGCACCGGCTCGCCCCGGCGCATGGCGGTGGCGATGGCGGCGTCCAGTGCCGGACCGGTGCCGGTGCGGAAATTGGTATAGCTGTCAGTCAGCTTGTAGGCCTTGAGCTTCTGGGTGTTGACGATCTCGCAGGTCCAGCCGGTCGGGCAGTTGAGGAAGCGGCCCTTGCCAGGCTCTTCCGGGTCACGGAACAGCTCCTTGTAGCGCGGCAGGTCGGCCACGCTCTTGAGGTCCGGTGCCTTGGCCTTGATCCCCCGGGCCGGATCGCCCTTGACCAGGTACTCCGGCACCCACCAGCCCTCGGTGGCACCCTTGACCGTCTCGCCGACGGCGAAGACCTTGCCGGCCTTCTCCGCCGCGCGCCAGGCCGGGCTACGACCGGCCCACTGTTCGCCGGTGATTTGGATGTCGTTCTGCGCCAGGGCGTTCTCCAGGGTCACGGTGTTACCGGGCACGGCGTCGGTCTGGCAGCCGTAACCCTTTTCCACCAGCAGGCGCAGGACCTCGGTGGTGAACATGCCGCTTTCCCAATTGGGTCCGGCGAATTTCACCGTCTGCGGATAGGGGCAGCCGCTCTCGGCGGCGAAGGCCAGCGGAGCCAGGGCGAAGGAACTGGCAAGGGTCAGGGCGAGACGCAGGCGCATGGGCGGGATCTCCGACAGAGGACGTGGGCCTTTCGACCCTCGACCGCGCCATTCGTCCCCCTCCCTGGCCATTTCAAGGCGGGCTATTTCACAGCGGGCCGCCGTCGGCGGTCTTGCGCAACCCGGCGATCACCGTCTCGCCGGTCTCCTCGGCCAGTTCGGCGTACCAGGCCTGGGTGGCCTCGGGGTCATGACCGTGGGTGATCTCGCAGCGCTTGCGGGCCCGCGCGACGATCCCGGCCACCCGCTCCAGGCGGGCCTGCTCATAGGCCTGAAGCGCGGCGAGCGGATCGGCGTCGGCTTCCAGGCAGCGCGCCAGCACCCAGGCATCTTCCATGGCCTGGCAGCCCCCCTGCCCCAGGTCCGGCGCCATGGCATGGGCCGAGTCGCCCAGCAGCGCGACGCGCCCACGCACCAGGGTCGAGAGCGGAGCGGTGTCGTGCTGTCACTAATACACATCAGACGCT
>CAUQPA010000183.1:0-7275 GCA_963519325.1 uncultured Pseudomonas sp.
AGCCCATCCAGGGCGAGGGTGGGGTGCTGCCGGCCGACCAGGCCTACCTCGAAGGCGCCCGTCGCCTGTGCGACGCCCATGGCGCGCTGCTAATTTTCGACGAGGTGCAGAGCGGCGTGGGCCGTAGCGGCCACCTCTATGCCTACCAGCACTATGGCGTGGTGCCAGATGTGCTCACCACCGCCAAGAGCATCGGCGGCGGCTTCCCGCTGGCGGCCATGCTGACCACCGACAAGCTCGCCCAGCATTTCAGTGCGGGCGTCCACGGCAGCACCTACGGCGGCAACCCGCTGGGCTGCGCCGTGGGTGCCGCGCTGCTGGACATCGTCGCCACGCCGGAAACCCTGGCAGGCGTCGCTGCCCGTCACCAGCGCTTTGTCGCCGGTCTGGAGCAGCTCAACGCCCGCTACGGCCTGTTCCAGCAGATCCGGGGCCTGGGCCTGCTGATCGGCGCCGTGCTGAATGACAGCTGGAAGGGCCGGGCCAAGGACATCGTCACCGCCGCCAACGAGGAAGGCCTGATGATCCTCCAGGCCGGTCCGGACGTGCTGCGCCTGGCGCCGAGCCTGATCATTCCCGAGGCCGACATCGACGAAGGCCTGGCGCGGCTGGATCGCGCCCTGGCGCGCCTGACGCAAGGCTAATCTCCGGACGCGGGACGCGTACCGCTCGCATCCAGGGATGGATCCGTACACAAGGAGTTCTCATGCTGGTAATGCGCCCTGCGCGCGCCGCGGACCTGCCCCTGGTCCAGCGGCTCGCTGCGGATAGCCCGGTCGGCGTCACCTCGCTGCCCGACAACCCCGAGCGCCTGCGCGACAAGATCCGCGCCTCGGAGTCGTCGCTGGCGGCCGAGGTGGGCTTCCATGGCGAAGAGAGCTATTTCTTCGTCCTTGAGGACACCACCAGCGGCGAGCTGCTCGGCTGTTCCGCCATCGTCGCCTCAGCCGGTTTCTCCGAGCCCTTCTACAGCTTTCGCAACGAGACCTTCATCCACGCCTCGCGCGAGCTGAAGATCCACAACAAGGTGCATGTGCTGTCGCTCTGTCACGACCTGACCGGCAACAGCGTGCTGAGCAGCTTCTACGTCCAGCGTCCGCTGCTGGATACTCCCCATGCCGAACTCAACTCTCGTGCCCGGCTGCTGTTCATGGCCGCCCATCCCGAGCGGTTCGCCGAATCGGTGGTGGTGGAGATCGTCGGGCTGTCGGATGACGCCGGCGAATCGCCATTCTGGAACGGGGTCGGGCGCAACTTCTTCGACCTGGACTATGCCACCGCCGAGCGGCTGTCCGGGCAGAAGAGCCGGACCTTCCTCGCCGAGCTGATGCCGACCTATCCGCTCTATGTGCCGCTGTTGCCCGACAGTGCCCAGGAAGCCATGGGCCAGGTGCATCCGCGCGCCCAGATCACCTTCGACATCCTCAGTCGCGAAGGCTTCGAGACCGACAACTACATCGACATCTTCGATGGCGGCCCGACGCTGCATGCCCGCACCACCACCATCCGCTCCATCGCCGAGAGTCGGCTGGCGCCAGTGAGCGAAGGCGCGGTCGCCGCGGCTGACTGGCCCTGGTTCCTCGTCGCCAACGATGGGCTGGAGAATTTCCGCGCCCTGGCGACGCCGCTGCGCTGGGCGCCTGGCGAGTCCGTCGTCCTTTCCCCCGAGCAGATCGCCGCCCTGGAGATCGCCGAAGGCGACCGGGTTCGTCTGGTAGCGCTGTAGCCGATCCTAGCGTCTTTGGAGGTCCGATGATCGTCCGTCCCATCACCCGTGCCGATGTGCCCGCGCTGCTGCAATTGGCGCAAGCGGCCGGTGCCGGTCTTACCACGCTGCCCGCCAGCGAAGAGCGTCTGCTGCAGCGGGTGGAAAACGCCGAGCGCAGCTTTCTGCAGCAGGCCCAGCCCGCCGATGCGGATTATCTCTTCGCCCTGGAAGACGACGGCGAGGTCATCGGCATCGCCGGCATCGCCGCCGCCTTGGGCCTGCGCGAGCCCTGGTACAACTACCGCGTCGGGCTGACGGTGAGCGCCTCGCGCGAGCTGGACATCCACCGCCAGATCCCCACGCTGTTCCTCGCCAACGACATGACCGGCAGTTCCGAGCTCTGCTCGCTGTTCCTGCGCGCCGATCGCCGGGGTGGCGCGGCCGGGCGCCTGCTGTCCAAGTCGCGCTTCCTGTTCATCGCCGAATTCCGCGAGCTGTTCGCCGAGCGCATCATCGCCGAGCTGCGCGGCATGTCCGATGGCAACGGCCAGTCGCCGTTCTGGGAAGGCCTGGGCCGGCATTTCTTCAAGATGGAATTCTCCCAGGCCGACTACCTCACCGGCATCGGCAACCGCGGCTTCATCGCCGAGTTGATGCCGCGCTTCCCGCTCTACACCTGCTTCCTCACGCCCGAGGCGCGCCAGGTGATCGGCCGGGTCCACCCGGACACCGAGGCCGCCCGCCGGCTGCTGGAAGCCGAGGGCTTCAACTATCAGGGCTACGTCGACATCTTCGACGCCGGCCCGACCCTGGAGGCCGAGACCGCCAAGGTGCGGGCGATCCGCGACAGCCAGCGCCTGGTGCTGGCGGTGGGCACGCCGGGCGACGACGCCGAGGTCTACCTGATCCACAACCGCAAGTGCCAGGACTGCCGCATCACCAGCGCCCGGGCCCGCCTGGCCGCCGGCACCCTGGTGGTGGACCTGGCCACTGCCCGCGAGCTGCGCCTGATGGCCGGTGCCCAGGTGCGCGCCGTGCGGCTGATGCCCTGAGGAGACCCCATGGACAGCCTGTATATCGATGGACAGTGGCGCGCCGCGCGGGGCGAGACCTTCACCTCGCGCGATCCCTATGACGGTACCGTGCTCTGGCAGGGCGCCGCCGCGGATGCCGGCGATGTCGACGCCGCCATCGCCGCGGCACGCCAGGCCTTTCCCGCCTGGGAAAGACGCGGCCACGCCGCGCGCCTGGAGATCCTCCAGGCCTTCGCCCAGGTGCTGCAGCAGCGTCGCCCCGAGCTGACCCGGGCGCTCGCCGAGGAAACTGGCAAGCCGCTCTGGGAAGCCGATACCGAGCTTGGCAGCATGATCGCCAAGGTGGCCATCTCCGCCCAGGCGGAGGAGGCGCGCAGTGGCGCGCGTACAGACGCCATGGGCGACGCCCGCAGCGTGACCCGGCATCGTCCGCACGGGGTGCTGGCGGTCTTCGGCCCCTACAACTTTCCCGGCCACCTGCCCAATGGCCATATCGTGCCGGCGTTGCTGGCCGGTAACACGGTGGTGTTCAAGCCCAGCGAGCTGACCCCGCGCTTCGCCGCCCTGACCCTGGATTGCTGGAACGCCGCCGGACTGCCGGCCGGGGTGCTCAACCTGGTCCAGGGCGGCCGGCCCACCGGTGAAGCCCTGGCGGGCCACGCCGGCCTGGACGGCATCCTCTTCACCGGCTCCAGCGCCACCGGCGCGGCGCTGCACCGACTCAATGCGGAGCGTCCCCAGCGGCTGCTGGCCCTGGAGATGGGCGGCAACAATCCCTTGGTGGTGGCGCCGGTGGCCGATCTGGAGGCGGCCGTGGTGACCATCGTCCGGTCGGCCTTCCTTTCCGCCGGGCAGCGCTGCACCTGTGCCCGCCGCCTGATCCTGCCCCAGGGCACCTGGGGCGATGCGTTGCTCGAGCGCCTGGTCGCGGTCAGCGCCGGCCTCACCATCGGGCGCTTCGACGCCGAGCCGGCACCCTTCATGGGCACCGTCATCTCCCTGGCGACGGCCAAGGCCCTGTTGCAGACCCAGGCCGAGCGCCTGGCGGCGGGCGGTCGGGCACTGCTGGAGATGCGGCAACCGGAAGCGGAGCGGGCACTGCTCACGCCGGGAATCCTCGACGTGTCGGCGATCGCCGAGCTGCCGGACGAAGAGGTCTTCGGTCCGCTGTTGCAGGTCCAGCGCTATGGTGACTTCGCCGAGGCCCTGCGCCTGGCCAACGCCACCCGCTTCGGCCTGGCCGCCGGACTGCTGGCTGACGATCCGGCCACCTACGAAAGCTTCTGGCTGGGCGTGCGCGCCGGCATCGTCAACTGGAACCGTCCCCTCACCGGCGCCGCCAGTGCGGCGCCTTTCGGCGGTGTCGGGGCCTCGGGCAACCACCGTCCCAGCGCCTACTATGCCGCCGACTACTGCGCCTTCCCCGTCGCGTCGCTGGAAAGCGACGCCCTGACCCTGCCCACCCAACTGCCTCCAGGACTACCGCTATGAGTCACGTCGCCCCCGCTGCGCGGGAGGTCAACTTCGATGGCCTGGTCGGTCCGACCCATAACTACGCCGGGCTGTCCTATGGCAACGTGGCGTCCCAGGCCAGCAAGCAGCAGCGGTCCAATCCGCGCGAGGCGGCGCGTCAAGGCCTGGCCAAGATGCAGGCGCTGATGGAGCTGGGCTTCGAGCAGGGCGTGCTGGCGCCCCACGAGCGACCCGACATCGCCTCGCTGCGGCGCCTGGGTTTCGCCGGCAGCGATGCCCAGGTGCTGGAAAGCGCCGCCCGCGAGGCCTTGCCGCTGCTGCTGTCGGCCAGTTCCGCCTCGGCCATGTGGACGGCCAACGCGGCCACCGTCAGCCCTAGCGCCGACACCCATGACGGTCGGGTGCACTTCACCCCGGCCAACCTGGCCTGCAAATTCCATCGCAGCCTCGAACCCAGCACCACGGCGCGCATCCTCCAGGCGATGTTTCGGGATCCGACGCACTTCCAGCATCACGCGCCGCTGCCTTCGGTGGCCCAGTTCGGCGACGAGGGCGCGGCCAATCACACCCGCTTCAGCCACGACCATGGCGCCCCGGGCGTGGAGTTCTTCGTCTTCGGCCGCAGCGCCGTCGATCCGCGCTATCCCGAGCCCCATCGCTACCCGGCGCGGCAGACCCTGGAAGCCTCCCAGGCCATCGCCCGGCTACATGGGCTGAGCGAGGAGGGCGTGGTCTTCGCCCAGCAGAATCCGGCGGTGGTGGACCAGGGCGTCTTCCACAACGACGTCATCTCGGTGGGCAATGCCCAGGTGCTGTTCCACCACGAGGATGCCTTCCTCGACAGCGAGCGAGTGCTCGACGAACTGCAGGCCAAGCTCGCCCGGCGGGGTGGCCAGCTGCAACGACTCTGCGTACGCCGCAGCGAGATCAGCGTCGGTGATGCCGTGCGTTCCTACCTGTTCAACAGCCAGCTGCTGGACCGGCCAGGCCAGGGCGCGCTGCTGGTGGTGCCCGACGAATGCCGGCAGAACGCCGCGGTCTGGGACTACCTGCAGGCCCAGGTCGGCGGGGCGGGCCCGCTGGGCGAGGTCAAGGTCTTCGATCTCAAGCAAAGCATGCAGAACGGTGGCGGACCCGCCTGTCTGCGCCTGCGCGTAGCCCTCAAGCCCGAAGAATTGGCAGCGGTGAATCCCGGCGTGCGTTTCACCCCGGGACTGCACACCCAACTGCTCGGCTGGGTGGATCGCCACTACCGCGACCGCCTGGAGCCCGCCGATTTGGCCGATCCCCAGTTGCTGGGCGAAGTCCGCACCGCGCTCGACGAGCTGACCCAGTTGCTGGGCCTCGGCTCGGTCTATCCCTTTCAATTGCCCTGACGTCCGGAGCCCCCATGAGCAACCGCCTCGACCTCATCCTCGAACCCACCGCCGACGAGCAGCAGACACTGCAAGTCCAGCGCCTGGCCATTCGCCTGGCCGGCCGCGACCTCTGGCTGGAAGCCGACGGTGCCGGCGGCCTGAATATCTTCGCCGACTCCCAGGACGACGAAGAGCAGACGCCGGTGCTGGTATTGCGGCCCCAGGCGCTGAATGCCCTGGGCCTGTCCATCGCCCTGGAGACCTTCACCGACGACGGCGATGAGAATCACGTGCATGACGCCGATTGCGGTTGCGGCCACGATCATTGAGTATCTAGCGCGACACGTCGCTCAGCGGAGTAGAGCATGGCTGCATCTGAACGTTATCGGTTGGCGCTTGGCCGCCTGCTGGACCTGACCCTGGCCGGCCGCGAGCCGACCGAGAAGATTCAATTGACCGCCGACGGCACCCGTCTCCACTGGCTGACCGAAGGGGTGCTGGAAGTCACGCCGCCGGTGGCGCGCGACAATCGCCTGGATCTGCTGCTGTCGGCGGGCATCCATGGCAACGAGACGGCGCCCATGGAGCTGCTCGACGAACTGCTCGGTGGCATCGCCAGTGGCGCCCTGCGCCCTGCCTGCCGGCTGTTGTTCATGTTCGGCAATCCCGATGCCATGCGGCGCGGCACCCGCTACGTCGAGCAGGACCTGAATCGGCTGTTCAATGGTCGCCATGCCCAGGCCGAAGGATCCGAGGCGCAACGCGCCAACGATCTCGAGCGGCTGGCGGCGCAGTTCTTCAGCAAGCCCGACCGGGCACGCCTGCACTACGACCTGCACACCGCGCTGCGCGCCTCGGCGCTGCCGCGTTTCGCGCTCTATCCCTGGAGCGCCGGCCGCGAGCATTCGGAAGCCGAGCTGCAGCGCCTCGAAGCCGCCGGGATCGAAGCCGTGCTGCTCTACGACAAGCCGGGCATCACCTTCAGCGCCTACACCTATGCCGAGTGCCAGGCCGAGGCCCTGACCTTGGAGCTGGGCCAGGCACGCCCCTTCGGCGAGAACAGCGAACTCGACCTGAGCCGCCTGCGGCTGCTGCTCGAAGCCCTGATCGAAGGCCGCGAAGCCGAGCTGCCGCCGCCGGATTCGTCGCTGCTGAGATTCCGCGTGGCGCGCCAGGTCTACAAGTCCAGCCCGCGCTTCCAGCTGCACCTGGCCGACGACGTGGCCAACTTCGCGCCACTGCGCCAGGGATCGCTGCTGGCCGAGGACGGCAGCGAGCGCTGGATCGTCGACGAAGCCGAGGCGCGCATCATCTTCCCTAATCCCAAGGTCGCCGTCGGCCTGCGGGCCGGGCTCATCGTCATCCCGGCCTAGGAGCAGTGACATGATCGATCTGCGCAGCGATACCGTCACCCAGCCCACGCCGGCCATGCGCCAGGCCATGCTGGCCGCCGAGCTGGGCGATGACGTCTACGGCGAAGACCCCACCGTCACTCGCCTGGAACAGCGTCTGGCGGGCGATCTGGGCCTGGAAGCTGGACTCTTCGTGCCCAGTGGCACCATGAGTAACCTGCTCGGCCTGCTGGCCCACTGCGAGCGGGGCGACGAATACCTGGTCGGCCAGCAGGCCCACACCTACAAATACGAGGGCGGCGGTGCCGCGGTGCTCGGCTCGATCCAGCCGCAGCCCATCGAGATGGAGG
>CAUQPA010000184.1:0-7264 GCA_963519325.1 uncultured Pseudomonas sp.
CATTACCCAGAACATCATCAGCCAGCACCAGGGCCTGATCGAGTGTGAAAGCCATCCTGGCCACACCGCCTTCAGCATCTTCCTGCCGCTGGAATAACGAGGAGCACGCATGAGCCGTTCGGAGACCGTCTGGATCGTCGACGACGACCGTTCCATCCGCTGGGTCCTGGAAAAAGCCCTGCAACAGGAGGGCATGACCACCGTCGCCTTCGACAGCGCCGACAGCGTCATGACCCGCCTCGGTCGCCAGCAGCCGGACGTGGTGATCTCGGACATCCGCATGCCCGGCACCAGCGGCTTGGACCTGCTGTCGCGGATCCGCGAGATGCACCCGCGCCTGCCGGTGATCATCATGACCGCCCATTCCGACCTGGACAGCGCCGTAGCCTCTTACCAGGGCGGCGCCTTCGAGTACCTGCCCAAGCCCTTCGACGTCGACGAGGCCGTGGCCCTGGTCAAGCGCGCCGGGCAGCACGCCCAGGAGCAACAGGGCTTCGCCGAGCCGGCGCACCTGACCCGCACCCCCGAGATCATCGGCGAGGCGCCGGCGATGCAGGAGGTGTTCCGCGCCATCGGCCGGCTCTCGCATTCCAACATCACCGTACTGATCAACGGCGAATCCGGTACCGGCAAGGAACTGGTCGCCCACGCCCTGCACCGCCACAGCCCGCGTGCCGCGGCGCCCTTCATCGCGCTGAACATGGCGGCCATTCCCAAGGACCTGATGGAATCCGAGCTGTTCGGTCATGAGAAGGGCGCCTTCACCGGCGCTGCCGCCCAGCGCCGCGGCCGTTTCGAGCAGGCCGACGGCGGCACCCTGTTCCTCGACGAGATCGGCGACATGCCGGCCGATACCCAGACCCGCCTGCTGCGGGTACTGGCCGATGGCGAGTTCTATCGCGTCGGCGGCCACACTCCGGTCAAGGTGGACGTGCGCATCATCGCCGCCACCCACCAGAACCTCGAAGGCCTGGTGCGCGAGGGCAAGTTCCGCGAAGACCTGTTTCATCGCCTCAACGTCATCCGCATCCACATCCCGCGGCTGGCCGATCGCCGCGAGGACATCCCCGCCCTCGCCCGCCACTTCCTCGCCCGCGCCGCCCAGGAACTGGCCGTCGAGCCCAAGACCCTGCGCGGCGAGACCGAGGAATACATGAAGGGCCTGCCCTGGCAGGGCAACGTGCGCCAGCTGGAGAACACCTGCCGCTGGATCACGGTGATGGCCTCCAGCCGCGAGGTGCTGATCGACGATCTGCCGCCCGAGCTGCTCAACCAGCCCCAGGACGCCGCCCCCGCCGCCAACTGGGAACAGGCCCTGCGCCAGTGGGCCGATCAGGCCCTCACTCGTGGCCAGTCCAGCCTGCTGGACAATGCCGTGCCGGCCTTCGAACGCATCATGATCGAGACCGCCCTCAAGCACACCGCCGGCCGCCGCCGCGACGCCGCCGTTTTGCTGGGTTGGGGTCGCAACACCCTGACGCGCAAGATCAAGGAACTGGGCATGAAGGTAGACGGGCCGGATGAGGAGGGGGAGGACTGAGCGGCCTCCATAAGAAAAATTGCCGTAGGTTGGGTTGAGCGCCAGCGAAGCCCAACGTTACGGGATTGACCATTGTGATCAGGCTTATCGACATCCCTGCGTCGCCGACCGGGCAGGCGACGTTTCAGCCTTGCGAATCGCTTGCCATCTCAGATAAAGGCCAGCAGAAGAAAGCCCATGCCAGCTCCACAGCCCTCCGGCTCGGAGGCTCATGGATAAGGGTCAACAGCGAGTAGCTGCAGCATGAAGGGCCATCCTGCATTCGCTACTCCGGTCACGATGCCGACAAGCTGACCACGCTCAACCTTTGCCAATGAAGTCGTTGGTTCTTCCCTACTGAACCGCGCTCGAGCTCTGCTTTCACTCGTAGTGCACGGGGCACGCGATATGGAAGGTGAAGGTGTTGGCACGCGGCCATTGAGACTCGGAGATCCATTTTACCAGCCACTCCATCATCTGCCGCTGCACCATCCACCCCTTGCAGGGTGACACCACGCGGTACTCCCAGGACTCTAGACCCGTCTTCATGTCCATGGAGGCATCTATTTCGAGTGTCATCCCCTCACCAAACTTGGCCGCAAAGGCGCTGATCGCTATGGCCCGGGTGTCTGCCGACGGACCACGGGCCTGCATTTCCGTCATTCCTCGATAAATGCGGTAGGGATTCATGAGTCCCCAATGGTGCCAGGCGCCTAGTAGAAGCGCGATCAGTAAAACAATGCACCCCAAGAGGTATCGCCTTTTCACGGTAGTCACGCTCCTTGTTGACCTTGTAAGAATCGGCGCCTAAATGCGGACCTTGAGTGGAAGCACTTGGCGAGTCCGAGGCTCCGGCGAGGAAGGAGAGGGCTCGAGCCTTCCGTAACCCAACCAATTACGCAGCCCCATCCAGTTTTGCTGACGTACCGGGTAAGTGGAAAGCGCACCTTGGTTTTCCACGCTACACATCCGTGAACACCTACGCCTCACACGTGCCCCCATATATCCATACCCATCAATGCGGCCAGGTGCAGGTGGGCGAAACGGAAAACATCGGCAGAGCTCGGTGGGCAGCTATAGCACTGATGCACCCCCAGGGCTCCGCCATGTTGGGCTTCGCGAACGCTCAACCCAACCTACAAAATCCCCCCAAAACCACCCAACTCAAAACTTGGCACACCTCCTGCAATATCCTAGGTAACTACCCTTTTGGGGACCTCGGTACAGGCAGGCTGGGGAATCCTCTCTTTTCTTCTTGAGGCCATCACTCCGCGTGATGGCCTCTTTTTTTGCGCCGGGAAAACCTGAAAACCCCATCCCAGAGCGGTTTACAACCCAAAGGACCACCCTGCTCGCAAGGTGGGAGAACGAACAGGGCCCGTTCCATCACAAGCAAAGCCACGTTCAGCTCTGGTGCATATCCGCGCGTTTTGCCTGATAACGGGGCATTCTAGGGCGCCAGCGGGACCTCGACCCTGAGCACCCAGTTTTCGCCGTCCTCTACCAGGTGATCGCTGGCCTGCAAGGCACCGCCGACGCCGACCAGCAATACCTTCAGGTCCTGGCCATCCTGACGCACCGTCCAGGAAAAGCTGCCACCCGGCCGCACCACCCGCCCCTGGCGCTCGCCGCCGTCCCAGCGCGCGCGGGGCAGGCGCAGGCTCAGGGCGCCGTCGGGGCGATAGCGTTCGTAGAACAGCGAGCGATCGGCGGTGATCAGCAATTCGAAGCGCCCCGCGTCCTGCTGCGCGTCCACCCCCAGGATGACCGGGCGGCGGGCCTCGGCCGACCAGGGATCGGGATGGGTGCGCTGGTACACCAGCTGGCCGATGATCATGCCGAACAGGCCGGCGCCCAGCGCCGCCGAGGCCAGCCATAGCGTCAGGCGCTGGCGCTGGGCGCGCCATTCGGCCTTGAGCAATTGCGGGTCTTCCACTCGCGCCAGTTCGTCCTGGCGCGCCCGGTGTTCGCGCAGCAGCCAATCAACCAGCCGACGGCCGAGACTCATCGCCTCGCCCCGCTCGCGACGGCGCGGCGGCCGCGCAGTACCATAGACGCTTTGCCAGGCGCCCTGCCCTTCATGTTCGACATCATCCTCTACCAACCGGAAATTCCGCCCAATACCGGCAACGTCATTCGCCTGTGCGCCATCACCGGCTGCCGCCTGCACCTGATCGAGCCGCTGGGCTTCGCGCTGGACGACAAGAAATTGCGCCGCGCTGGCCTGGACTACCACGAGTGGTCCACGGTGCGGACCCACGCCAGTCTCGCGGCCTGTATAGCAGATTTGCAGCCGCCCCGACTGCTGGCCTTCACCACCAAGGCCAGCCATCCCTTCACCGAGATCGCCTATGCGCCGGGCGATGCCCTGCTGTTCGGTCCGGAAAGTCGTGGCCTGCCCGCCGAGGTGCTGGAATCCCTGCCGCCCGAGCAGCGGCTGCGCCTGCCGATGCTGCCCAATCGCCGCAGCCTGAACCTGTCCAACACCGTGGCGGTGGCGGTCTACGAAGGCTGGCGGCAACTGGGCTTCGCCGCACCGCCTGGCTGACCGCCAGAACCTTCCCGCCAGACGCGCCGTCCCATGACCTACAGGCACATCGCCAGACAGTCACGTGAGGCGCACCATGAGCAAGATCGGCAAACCCAGGGTTGAACGCTACGACGCGCCTTCCGGTGGCTGGGGCTCGGCGCGCTCGGTGACTGAGATCGTGCTGCGCGAACGGGTGCCGCTAAAATCCGGCGCCCTCCTGGCCAAGCAGAACAAGCATGGTGGCTTCGCCTGCGTGAGCTGCGCCTGGGCCAAGCCGGGCAAGCCGCATCCGCTGGAATTCTGCGAGAACGGCGCCAAGGCCACCGCCTGGGAGGTCACCAGCAAGAGATGCGGCCCGGAATTCTTCGCCCAGCATTCGCTGAGCGAATTGCGCGGCTGGCGCGACTATGACCTGGAAGAGGTCGGCCGCCTGACCCATCCGCTGCGCTACGACGCCACCAGCGACCGTTACCGGCCGGTGAGCTGGGCCGAGGCCTTCGCCGACATCGGCGCCGAACTCAAGGCGCTGGATCCGGACTCGGTGATCTTCTATGCCTCCGGCCGCGCCGCGCTGGAAACCTCCTACCTCTATCAGCTCTATGCCCGCCTGTACGGCACCAACAACCTGCCGGACAGCTCCAACATGTGTCACGAGAGCACCTCGGTGGCGCTGCCCAAGAGCATCGGCGTGACCGTGGGCACCGTCACCCTGAACGATTTCGACCAAGCCGACTGCCTGCTGTTCTTCGGCCAGAATCCCGGCAGCAACAGTCCGCGGATGCTGCACGACCTGCAGGAGGCGCGTAAGCGTGGCGCGCCCATCATCACCTTCAACCCCTTGCGCGAGCGCGGCCTGGAAACCTTCGTCAATCCGCAATCACCGGTGGAAATGCTCACCGACCACCCCACCCAGATCAGCACCCAGTATCACCAGCTCAAGCCCGGTGGCGACATCGCCGCCCTGGCCGGCATGTGCAAGGCGCTGCTGGCCGCCGATGACGAGGCTCGCGAGCAAGGCCGCCCGGCGGTGCTCGACCATGCCTTCATCGCCGAGCACTGCCATGGTTTCGCCGATTTCTGCGAATGGCTGCAGCGCCAGGAATGGCCGCAGCTGGAGCGGCAGTCGGGCCTGACCCGCAGCGCCCTGGAAGCGGCAGCGGCCGTCTATGGTCGCTGCCAGAAGGTCATCGGCATCTACGGCATGGGCCTGACCCAGCACCGCCATGGCGTGGAGACCATCCAGATGCTGGCCAACCTGCTGCTCCTGCGCGGCAACATCGGCAAGCCCGGCGCTGGTATCTGCCCGGTACGTGGCCATTCCAACGTCCAGGGCCAGCGTACCGTGGGTATCACCGAGAAGCCCGAGCTGGCGCCGCTGGAGCAACTGGGCGAGCGTTTTGGCTTCACGCCACCGCAGGACAAGGGCCGCAATACCGTGGAAGCCTGTGAAGGCATCCTCGACGGCTCGGTGAAGGCCTTCATCGGCCTCGGTGGCAACTTCCTGCGCGCCATTCCCGAGACCAGCCTGATGGAACCAGCCTGGCGGACCCTGCGCCTGTCGGTGCAGATAGCTACCAAGCTCAATCGCAATCACCTGGTGCCGGCAGACAAGACCTACCTGCTGCCTTGCCTCGGCCGGACCGAGATCGATCGCCAGCATGGCGTGGAACAGGCCCACAGCACCGAGGACAGCACTGGCTGCGTCCATGGCTGGCGTGGTGCGGCCGAGCCGCCGGAAGGTGACCTGCTGTCCGAACCAGCCATCGTCGCCGGCCTGGCCAAGGCCACCCTGCCGGAAAACCCCAAGGTGACCTGGGACGCCTGGGTCGCCGACTACGGCCTGATCCGCGACGAGATCGCCCGCTCCTTCCCGGAGATCTTCCACGACTTCAATGCGCGGCTCTGGGACGTGGGTGGTTTCCATCGCCCCTTGCCGGCCGCCAAGCGCGAATGGAAGACCGAGACCGGCAAGGCCAATCTCATCGTGCCGCGCAGCCTGGAAGAAGACCCAGACATGCCCGCCAGTGGGCGCGACGTCCTGACCCTGATGACGCTGCGCAGCAACGACCAGTTCAACACCACCATCTACGGCTACCACGACCGTTTCCGCGGCGTGAAGGGCACCCGCGCGGTGCTGCTGATGAATCGCAACGACATCGAACGCCTGGGCCTGGCCGAAGGCGACAAGGTGCAGGTATCGACGGTGGCCGACGACGGCGTACGCCGTGAGGTGGGTCCGCTGCGGGTCACGCCCTACAACATCCCGGAAGGCGCCTGCGGCGGCTACTACCCCGAATGCAATGCCCTGATTCCGCTCTGGCACCACGCCGAAGGCAGCAAGGTACCGGCGGCCAAGGCCATCCCGGTGCGGCTGAACAAGCTGATCGCCGCCAACGACGGCAGCTTCCCGGTGGAGCCGGAGGGGTATGGGGCCAAGTACTAGGGGCGGCTGTAGTCTCGGCTGGACGAGTCCACGGCCTGTCTGTTGGGCTTCGCTGCGCTCAACCCAGCCTACGATGAGCTTCGTAGGTTGGGTTGAGACAGCTCCATCGTCGCAGCCCAACAGGTACACGAAGGTCGGGCTTCGCTGCACTCAGCTCAGCCCGACGCTCCCTCACCCAATCGTCATCAGACTCGCATTACCCCCCGCTGCCGCGGTGTTCACGCTCAGGGCGCGCTCGATGAGCAAGCGCTCCAGCGGGATGGCGGATTCACCACGGGCCAGGCCCTGGACGCCGACGATGGGGCCGTTGCGCTTGGCCACCTGCTGGCAGACCTGGCGCAACTGGTCGGAATCGCCATGGTGCAGGACGGCCTCGAAGGCGACCTCGTCCTTGCGCCAGTCGGCGGCGCTCTGCACCCGCGCCCGTACCGCCTGCGGCAGGCGATTGAGGGTGGCCTTGTGGCCCTCCTCGACCAGAACGGTGCTGCCCACCGCCATGACCGCCGCCAGTTGCAGCAGCAGGTCACTTTCGTCGGCCGCCAAGCACAGCACTCGGCTGCGCGGCAGCAGACTGTAGCTGTTGCGCTCGCCGGTCGGGCCGGGCAGCAGACGGGTCAGGCCGCTCAGGGATTCCTCGGCGAAGCTCAGGCAGGCCTGCTCCAGCTCGCCCAGGCCTTGCTGCTTGGCCCAGTCCTGCAGGGCGCCCAGGGGGTTGCCGGCCTGCTGGCGCAGGGCGTCACGCACCTGCCATTCGGTCTCGCCGGTGCTGCCC
>CAUQPA010000185.1:0-7227 GCA_963519325.1 uncultured Pseudomonas sp.
CGACACCCTGCCCAACACCATGTTTCGTGTGGAGTTGGAAAATGGGCACGTCGTCACCGCGCACATCTCCGGAAAGATGCGTAAGAACTACATCCGCATCCTGACCGGCGACAAGGTTCGCGTGGAACTGACGCCTTACGATCTGAGCAAGGGCCGGATCACTTACCGCGCACGCTAAGCGGATCCTTTCACGAAAAAGCCCGGCTATGCCGGGCTTTTTCGTGAGCGGGTGTAAACCGCAACCTGCCCTTAGGCAGGTTCGGCCGTGGTCTCGAACTCGAACTCCAGCTCGTCGTTGACCGCATCGATGTGGACGATGCCGCCATGGTCGGCCAGATCGCCGAACAGGATCTGCTCGGCCAGCGGCCGCTTGATCTTGTCCTGGATGAGCCGCGCCATGGGCCGGGCGCCCATCTGCACGTCGTAGCCCCGCTCCGCCAGCCAGCCGCGAGCGGCATCGCTGACTTCCAGCTGCACCCGCTTGTCTTCGAGCTGCGCCTGGAGTTCGGTAAGGAACTTGTCGACGATGCTCTTGATGACTTCGGTGCTTAGGCGGCCGAACTGGATGATGGTGTCCAGGCGGTTGCGGAATTCCGGCGTGAAGCTCTTCTTGATGACCTCCATCGCATCGGTGGTGTGGTCCTGCAGCGTGAAGCCAATAGACGCCCGGGATGCGGTTTCGGCACCGGCGTTGGTGGTCAGGATCAGGATCACGTTGCGGAAATCGGCTTTGCGGCCGTTGTTATCCGTCAGGGTGCCGTGGTCCATGACCTGCAACAGCAGGTTAAACACCTCGGGGTGTGCCTTCTCGATCTCGTCGAGCAGCAGTACGCAATGCGGTGTCTTGGTGATCGCCTCGGTCAGCAGACCGCCTTGATCGAAGCCCACGTAGCCAGGAGGCGCACCGATCAGGCGCGACACGGTATGCCGCTCCATGTACTCGGACATGTCGAAGCGCACCAGCTCCACGCCCATGGCCTTGGCCAGCTGCCGCGCCACCTCGGTCTTGCCGACACCGGTGGGACCGGCGAACAGGAAGGAACCGACCGGCTTGTCCGGCGACTTGAGGCCGGCCCGGGACAGCTTGATTGCGGTGGACAGCGACTCGATGGCCAGGTCCTGACCGAAGACGGTCAGCTTGAGATCCCGCTCCAGGTTGCGCAGCAGCTCCTTGTCGGAGCTGTTGACGGTCTTGGGGGGAATCCGCGCGATCTTGGCGACGATGTCCTCGACCTGCTGGACGTCGATGCGCTCGGCACGACGATCCTCGGGCTGCAGGCGCTGGTAGGCACCCGCCTCGTCGATGACGTCGATGGCCTTGTCGGGCATGTGCCGGTCGTTGATGTAGCGGGCGGCCAGCTCGGCAGCCGCACGCAGCGCCTCATCGGTGTACTCAATGTGGTGGTGCTGCTCGAACCGACCCTTGAGGCCACGCAGGATGCCGTAGGTATCGTCCACCGAGGGCTCGACGACATCGACCTTTTGGAAGCGCCGCGCCAGGGCCCGGTCCTTCTCGAAGATGCCGCGGAATTCCTGAAAGGTGGTCGAGCCGATGCAGCGAATCTCGCCGGAGGACAGCAGCGGCTTGAGCAGGTTGGAGGCGTCCATGACACCACCCGAGGCCGCACCGGCGCCGATGATGGTATGGATCTCGTCGATGAAGAGCACCGCGTGGGGCCGCTTCTTCAGCTCAGCCAGCAGTGCCTTGAATCTCTTCTCGAAGTCGCCCCGGTACTTGGTACCGGCCAGCAGCGCACCGAGATCCAGGGAGTAGACCACGCTGTCCGCCAGCAGATCGGGCACCTGGCCATCGACGATGCGCTTGGCCAGGCCTTCGGCGATGGCGGTCTTGCCGACCCCGGCCTCCCCCACCAGCAGCGGGTTGTTCTTGCGGCGGCGGGCTAGGATCTGGGCCACCCGCTCGACTTCGTGCTCGCGACCCACCAGCGGATCGATACGGCCCTGGCGGGCCTGCTCGTTCAGGTTGCTGGCGTAGGCTTCGAGCGGATTGTTGGAAGAACTGGGTTCGGCACCCTCTTCCTCGGCGGCTTCCTGGTCCTGCTCGGCGTCGGGCGCAGCGCCGGGCACCTTGGAAATGCCGTGGGCGATGAAGTTGACGACATCGATGCGCGCCACGCTCTGCTGCTTGAGCAGGAACACCGCCTGGCTCTCCTGCTCACTGAAGATGGCGACCAGCACATTGGCGCCGGTCACTTCGCGCTTGCCGGAACTCTGCACATGGAAGACCGCGCGCTGCAGGACGCGCTGGAAGCCCAGCGTCGGCTGCGTCTCGCGCTCGTCATCCTGCTGTGGAATCAATGGCGTGGTGGAATCTATGAATTCCAACAGATCGCGGCGCAGGCGATCGATATTGGCGCCGCAGGCCCTCAACACGGTGGCGGCCGCTTCGTTGTCCAGCAGCGCCAGCAGGAGGTGCTCAACGGTCATGAATTCATGACGCTTCGTCCTCGCCTCCTTGAAGGCGAGATTCAGGGTGACTTCGAGCTCACGATTCAACATAGCTTCACCTCTTAGCCCAAGCAGCACAGTAGCCCAAGCAGCACAGATCTAACCTTCGATTTCGATTTCACACAGCAGCGGGTGGTTGCACTCCCTCGCATATTGATTGACTTGCATGGCCTTGGTTTCAGCGACATCGCGAGTAAATGTTCCACAGACCGCCTTGCCCTGGGTATGCACGGTCAGCATCACCTGGGTGGCCGCTTCGCGGTTCATGCTGAAGTAGCGTTCCAGCACCTCTACGACGAACTCCATGGGGGTGTAGTCATCGTTATACATCAGAACGCGATATCTGGCTGGCCGTTTTAGTGCAGGTTTGGCTTCCTGCACCGCCAGGCCACCGTTGTCGCCGTCCTGATGTTCGTTTTCGTCCGCCGCCAGTCGGATGGGGTCGATTGCACGCATTCTGATCGATTCCGAATTACGGGATGAATAGCAGGAAAAAAGAGCTTGATCCACGTCTCAGCCACCCATTGCCTTGCCTTGACTAAGACGGAAAGGGTGTTACAAACATCCTGTACCCGACGGGGTACCAGAGGGTTCCGTCGTAGTGGCGCCTGTGTGGATTCACTGGAACTGTAGTCGAATGATACTCCAGGCTTGGAGTCCTTTGCAGAGGGAGCCGGTATGCTCAGTGGCAAGGTCAAATGGTTTAACAACGCCAAAGGATATGGCTTCATCGTTGCAGATAACAGTGATGAAGACCTATTCGCTCATTACTCGGCCATTCAGATGGACGGCTATCGAACCCTGAAGGCGGGTCAGGCAGTCAACTTCAATATCGTTCAGGGCCCCAAGGGCCTGCATGCCGTGGAAATCCGCGCGGCCGAGGCTGGCGTCGCCGCCACTGCCCCCACCGTGAGCGCGGCGGATACGCGGGAGACGATCAGTACGGAAGCCTGATCTCACGCCCCTTCGGGGGCGCCACCCCCGCTGTCGCCCCGCTTTCCCTCACTGTGCCCCAGCGCTCGCTCCGGGAGCAGCCTGTCCCTCACCAGATTCTTCAGCGTCCTCGCATCGGGGAAGCCGCCGTCGCGCTTGCGCTCCCAGAGCAGTTCCTCGCCACAGGCGATCTCGAAGACCCCACCGGTACCTGGTAGCAACGTCACTCCGCCAAGCTCGGTACCGAAGGTGCTGAGCAGCTCCTGGGCCAGCCAGCCCGAGCGCAGCAACCACTGACACTGGGTGCAGTACTGGATGGTGATGAAGGGTTTGACAGGGGTCACGCTGCACCTCACACGGCAGGGCTCCCTATAATACGCAGCCCTCGATCCCGTCCGCCATGTGGTCCGACCTATGCGCTCCTTGCTGCTGGTAGCCTGCCTCCTCCTGTCCGCCCTGTCCTGGGGTGTCGAGCCGCCCAAGGTGGGCCTGGTGCTGTCCGGCGGCGCCGCCCGCGGCCTGGCGCACATCGGGGTGCTGAAGGCCCTGGAACAGCAAGGCATCCAGGTCGACGCCATCGCCGGCACCAGCATGGGAGCGGTGATCGGCGGGCTCTACGCCGCCGGCTACAGCGCCGAGGAGCTGGAGCGCATCGCCCTGGACATGGACTGGGGCCAGGTGCTGTCGGATCAGCCGCCGCGCAAGGACATCCCCTTTCGCCGCAAGCAGGACGACCGCGACTTCCTGGTCAAGCAGAAGCTCAGCTTCCGCGACGACGGCAGCCTGGGCCTGCCCATCGGGGTGATCCAAGGCCAGAACCTCGGGATGATGCTGGAAAAGCTCTTCGTGCATACCAGTGACACCCGGGACTTCGACAAGCTGGCCATCCCCTTCCGCGCGGTGGCCACCGACATCACCACCGGCGACAAGGTGGTCTTCGATCACGGCCACCTGCCACGGGCCATTCGCGCCAGCATGTCGATCCCGGCGGTGTTCGCCCCGGTGGAGATCGACGGCCGCCTGCTGGTGGACGGCGGCATGGTCGACAACATCCCCATCGATGTCGCCCGGGACATGGGCGCGCAACGGGTGGTGGTGGTGGACATCGGTACCCCGCTGCTCAAGCGCAAGGACCTGACCACGGTGCTGGACGTGCTCAACCAGTCCACCACCCTGATGACCCGCAACAACTCCCAGGCGCAGCTGGCGACGCTGGGCAAGCAGGACCTGCTGATCCAGCCGCCGCTGGCCAGCTACACCAGCGCCGACTTCACCGAGGTGAAGGCGCTGATCGATGCGGGCTACCGCGCGGCCATGGCCATGGCGAGCGAACTGGCGGTGCTGCGCAAGCCGGCGCGGGACGAAAGATCCACGGCGGTGGCGGCGGCCCGCTCGCCGAGCAGCCGGACCCCGATCATCGACGCCATCCGCATCGAGAACGACTCCAAGGTCGAGGATGAGGTCATCCGCCACTACATCCGCCAGCGGCTGGGCGAGCCGCTGAACGTCGATCGCCTCCAGGACGACATGAGCACCCTCTATGGCCTGGACTACTTCGACCAGGTGGAATACCGCATTCGCCGCGACGGTCCCCGGGACAACGTGCTGGTGATCTATGCCCGCGGCAAGCGCAGCGGCACGGACTTCCTGCGGCTCGGCCTGAACCTGTCGGACGACCTGCGCGGCGACAGCACCTTCAACTTCGGCGCCAGCTACCGCATCAACGGCCTCAACCGACTGGGCGGCGAATGGCTGACCCGAGTACAGATCGGCGCTCACCAGGAACTTTATAGCGAGTTCTACCAGCCGCTGGACGTCGGGTCGCGCTATTTCATCGCGCCCTACCTCGGCGGCGAGGCGCGCAACATCGAACAACTCGAGCGCAACGACCCTATCGCCGAGTATCGTCGCGAGCGCTATGGCTTCGGCCTAAACGTGGGCCGGCAGATCGGCAACAATGCCGAGGTACGCCTGGGCATCGGCCATGACTGGGGCAGCACCAAGGTGCATGTCGGCCCACGGGACACACCTGAGGAAACCTTCACCGAAGGCTTCTACGAGCTGCGCTACTCCTTCGACGACCTGGACGACGTCAACTTCCCACGCGAAGGCCAGGACCTGGCGTTGTCCCTCAAGCAGTTCGACCCGAGCCTCGGCTCGGATTCCCGCTACCGGCAGCTCGACCTGCACCTGAACAAGGCGCTCAGCTATGGCGCCAACACCTTCGTGCTTGGCGGCGGCCTGGGCCGGACGCTCTCCACCGACAGCGACACCAACGTGGTCACCAGCAGCTTCCTGCTCGGCGGCGCCTGGCAACTCTCGGGTTATCGGCAGGATGCCCTGTCCGGGCAGAATTATGGCCTGGCGCGGCTGATCTATTATCACCAGCTCACCCAGCGATCGCTGTTCCCATTGGACACCCCTGTCTACCTGGGCGGCAGCCTGGAGCAAGGACGGATCTGGAACCGCGACGACGACTACGACAGTGGCAACATAGGCGCGGCCAGCTTGTTCCTGGGTCTGGACACCCCGCTCGGACCGCTGAAATTCACCTATGGCCTGAGCGACCAAGGGGAGCACGCCTTCTACATCAACCTGGGCAACAGCTTCTGAAGGAGCGCCTCAGGAAGAGGCGCAAGCAGGAGCGGGAGACGTACTGACGGCTCGACCGGGCCAGGCGCGGCGACGCCGCCTGGCAGGACGGTGGCGAGGACAGGCGCGACGCCATCCGCTGGCTCGCTATGGCGGCCGGAAAGGCGTCGCCGGAATCATCCGGTCGCCTTGCGCGACACGCCAGCCGTCAGGCGATACGGGCCAGCAGGATCTCTGCGCGTTCGCGCTGGCTGTCGCTGCCTTCGCTGACGATTTCCTGCAGCAGTGACGTGGCGTGCTGGACATCGCCCTGGTCGAGGCTGGCCTCGGCCTCGGCGAAGCGCCGGCTGATGTCGTCGGCCATGAAGTGTTCGTCGAGACTGAGGTCCAGCTCTAGGACACCCGGCAACTCGCCCAGGCCTTCGGGGAAATCGTCTTCCAGGGTGACTTCCAGGGCGTCGGCCTGCTTCCAGCCGGAATCGGCATCCAGCTCCTCGGTGAGGGCAATGGCTTCGTCGAGGCTGAGGTCGGCCAGGTCCAGGTCGTAGTGCTCCTCGGTCACCGGCGCAGGCGCCGCTGGCGTGTCGAATTGCAATTCCGCCGACCACTCGCTGGCAGGCGCCTCGAAGGCCGGCAGGTCGAGGTCGAGATCGTCCGCGGGCAGCTCGTCCATCGGCGTGGCGGACATGCCGGGGAACTGCGCGTGCAGGACGACCAGACTGGCCGCGGCACCGCCGAGCGCCAGGAAGCGCTGTTCGTGCTGGCGGAACACCTGGGCCTCGCCCAGGGTGGCCAGTACCCGCAGCAGCAAGAGGCGCAGATCCTGGCGGCGCTCGTCTTCGGCGAGACCGCTTTCCAGGACCTCACGCGCCTGGCCGTAGCGACCGTAGGCCAGGTAGATTTCCGCGCGACCGGCGTGATCGTCGACCGGAGCCGCACCGGCGACGACCGCGGGCTTGGCCCGGGCGGCGGCTGGCTGGGTGGCCACCAGAACCGGTTCGGGCAGGGGTTCGGCCGTCTCGCCTGGGGCGTCCTCGTCCTCGCTAACCATGACCTCGTCATCCGCCTGCCGCCGGCGCCACCAGAGCACCCCGGCCAGGGCCAGCATCACCGCAGCCCCACCCAGCAACAGCGAGCGCAGGGAAAGCAAGCCGGCGTCGGCGTCACCCGAAGGTGCGGCGCTGGCTGCGGGCGCCGCCGGCGGAGCAGCCGTTTCGGCGACGGGCGCAGGAC
>CAUQPA010000186.1:0-7146 GCA_963519325.1 uncultured Pseudomonas sp.
GGTTGGGCAAGTGGTTTGAATATCGCAAGGACCACTATTGGGGTGGTATTACCAAGGAATACTGAAGGCGCAAGGGCGATCGGTGTCCGCCCGCGGCCGGACTGGCGCGCCGGCCGCGGGATGCCGCGGCGCGTCCACCGCGTGCCAGGCGAAACGCCGGCCCAGCTCGCGGTAGCCCGCGAAGACGAAATAGCCGCTGCGCACCCGATAGGCACGGCGCCTGGCGCGATAGACCCGGGGAATCAGGTACCAGGGCAGGCCCGGCAAGTCATGGTGGACCAGATGCAGGGTGTTGTTGAGGAACAGCCAGCGCAACGGCCCGCCGCTCTCGTTGAGCACGCAGCGCTGCGCGGGATCCCGTGCCGGCCGGTGCTCGTAGAAGGATCTGATCAGCGCCACCGCCAGGGCGGGCCAGGCGACGCCCAGGACATAGACCGGCCAGGGCAGACCGGCGACGTGCTGGATGGCCAAGAGCAACCCGGCGACCAAGCCGAGGTGGAGGCACCAGAGACGCCCTACGCCCTGCTCGCCGAGTCGCCAGCGGCGAAATTCATGGCAGAGCATGGCCTGCAGGGCCAGCACCGGGCCCACCAGCAGCCGGCCAATCAGGGTCTTGTCCAGCCAGAGCAAGCCGCGCCCGACCGGTCCCCTCCTCTCCCAGAGCTCGCCATCGACATAGCGGCTTTCGGGGTCGAGGGCCGGGTCGGTCAGCGTCTCGCGGCGATGGTGAGCCAGGTGGCTGTCGCGATAGAGCGGAAAGGGAAACCAGAGGCCCAGCGGCGGATAGGCCAGGCCAGCGTTGACGCGCGACGAGGCGGTGGGGTGACCATGGATCAACTCGTGTTGCAACGACTGGTGGAGGACCACCACCAGCACCAGCGGCGGCAGCGTCCAGTAACCCAGCACTGGCCAGGCGGCAACCAGACCCAGCCAACTCCCATAGACGCCGGCCACCAGCGCCCAGGTGGGCCATTCACTACGGGCCGCGAACGTTCGCGACAACAACTTCACCAAGCGGCGCTGCCGCGGATCCAGATAGACAGTCACTAGCATGCCCTGACGTTCATCGACATGGCGACACTAGGGAAACAAGCGAAGACCGCCCAATACTATTCGGGCATTACCTCATAGCCAGGAGAGAAACTTACTGTTATCCCAGACACACAACTGTTTGGCAGCGGTCAGTTGCCGTCTGGATGTCTCGAGACATATCGCACCCCCGTTAAAAGCCCTTGTTAATCATTGACTTAAAAACCGCCTTCGATAAATCGGCCATTATTGGTGTTGCCCGACAGACACTTCGCTAATGATTGCCACACAAGCATATGCTTAGTCGCATTGAAGATTAGAAACTTCGCAAAACACCCTCCTACACTCCAGCGACCTCTCATCCCGCCAGGAGTGTAGCCATGTCTCTCGTTATCGAACCCCTCACCGGTCGTATCGGCGCGCAGATTTCCGGCGTGAAGCTGTCCGCCGACCTCGACGAGGCGACCTTCGCCGCCCTGTATCAGGCGCTGCTCGACTACAAGGTGGTGTTCCTGCGTGATCAACATCTGAACGATGAGGAACACGAGGCCTTTTCCCGCCGCTTCGGCGAGCAGGTGCCCCACCCCACCGTACGTTCGGCCGAGCGCAGCGCGGCCATCCTCAATCTGGATTCACGGCATAGCCGGGCCAACTCCTGGCACACCGACGTCACCTTCGTGGTGGACTACCCGAAGATCTCCATCCTGCGCGGTGTGGTGATCCCGAGCCAAGGCGGCGACACCGTCTGGGCCAATACCGCGGCGGCCTACGCCGATCTGCCCGCGCCCCTCAAGGCACTGGCCGACGGCCTGCGGGCGCTGCACACCAATCTCTACGACTACGCCCCATCGCGACATGCCGAGGCCAATGGCCTGCGCCGCTATCGCGAGGAATTCACCGCCGAGGTGTACGAGACCGAGCATCCGCTGGTCCGGGTCCATCCGGAGACCGGCGAGCGGGCGCTGGTGCTGGGCCATTTCGTCAAGCAGATCCAGGGCGTCAGTGGCAACGATTCCCGGCAGCTGTTGCGGCTGTTCCAGGACCGGGTCACCGCCCTGGAGAACACCGTGCGCTGGCGCTGGCAGACCGGCGACGTGGTGCTCTGGGACAACCGCGCCACCCAGCACATCGCCGTCGACGACTATGGCAGCGCCGAACGGGTCGTCCGCCGCACCACCATCGCCGGAGAGGTGCCCTTCGGCGTCGACGGCCGCCCCAGCCAGGCCATCAAGCCCACCGCCGAGGCCCGCTCACCGCGTACCGAAGCTGACAAGAAACACCTGGCCGCCTGACGGCCACGCAAGGAGCCAGACATGGGGAGCTTTCGTACCTGGGGCAGCCGCTTCGTCGCGGCCGTCGCCCTGATCGGCACCACCGGTGCCGCCCACGCCGAAGTGCTGCGCATCGGCATCGCCCAGGCCGGGGGTGGCGATCCGCTGACCTTCGGCGGCACCCCGCTCGGGGTGGTCCGTAATCAACAACTGCTGGAAAAGGCGTTCGCCGGCTCTGACACGGAAGTGCAGTGGTTCTTCTTCAAGGGTGCCGGGCCGGCGGTCAATGAAGCCTTGTCGAACCGGCAGATCGACTTCGCCTACCAGGGCGACCTGCCCCAGGTCGTCGCCCGCGCCAACGGCCTCGACACCAAGTTGCTGGCGATCCTGGGCACACGCTCCAACGTCTATGTGGCGGTACCCAAAGGCTCGCCGATCAAGACCGTCACCGACCTCAAGGACAAGAAGGTCGCCATCTTCCGCGGCACCAATGGCCACCTGGTCGCCATCAACGTGCTGGCCGAACAGGGCCTGACCGAACGGGACCTTAAGGTCATCAACCTGGATACCGGCAGCGCCCAGGCGGCCCTGGCCGCCAAGGGCGTGGACGCCGCCTTCGGTGGTCTGGAGCTGTTCAAGCTGCGCGACCAGGGCCTGGTGGACATCATCTACAGCACCCAGGGCCAGGATCCGCGGCTGACCCGCCAGGTGGCCCTGACGGTGCGCGGTGAATACGAACGCGAGCACCCTGCGCAGACGCAGAAAGTGGTGGACGTCCTGGTCCAGGCCGCTCGCTGGGCCTCCGAAGAAAGCAATCGCCAGGCACTGCTGGAGGAATGGGCGAAGTCCGGTGCGCCCCTCAGCTCCTGGCAGGCCGAGTATGCCGGGCAGTCGCTGAAAGACCGCAATTCGCCACTGGTCGATGCCTTCATCCGGGGCCGCTACCAGGCCGTCGCCGAGCAGGCCAAGGCGGAGAAGCTGATCCGGCGTCCGGTACAACTCGACGGCTGGTTCGATACCCGCTACCTCGAGCAGGCCTTGCAGCAGCAGAACCTGCAGCAGTTCTGGATCGCCTATGGCGCCGATGGCCGGACCCCGGGACCCGTGGCGAGCACAGCCGTCGTCGCGCCGACGGAGGTCGCCCAGCATGAGTCGCGCTAACGCCCTGCCCTTACCCGTCACGCCAGCCATCGCTGGCTCCTCGGCGCCAACCAGCCGTGCTGCTGCGCGCCCGCGCTGGCGGGAAGCAGCACTGCCCTGGCTGCTGCCGCTGGCAATCCTGGGCGTCTGGCAGCTCGGCGTGGTGCAGGGCTGGGTGTCACCCCAGGTCCTGCCGCCCCTGGCCTATGTCTACGACACCCTGGTCGAACTCGGCCGCAGCGGCGATCTCTGGCTGAATGCCAGTGCCAGCCTCCAGCGGGTGCTGGTGGGTTTTCTGCTTGGCGCCGGCCTGGGCCTGTTACTCGGCGCGGCGATGGGCCTGTCGCCGCGCCTCAAGGGCCTGCTGCTGCCTACCTTCAACGCCCTGGTGCAGATCCCGGTACTGGGCTGGCTGCCTTTCGCGCTGCTGCTCTTCGGTATCGGCGAGCCGCTCAAGTACGTGCTCATCGCCAAGGCCGCCCTGGTACCCGTGACCCTGGCCACCGTACAGCTCTTCCAGGAGGCGCCGCAGCGCCTGGTGGAGGTCGCGCGGGTCAACGGCTTTTCGCAGCGCCAGATCGTCACCCATGTCATCCTGCCAGCCGGGATACCGGCGCTGTTCACCGGTCTGCGGCTGGGTTTCACCAAGGCCTGGCTGTCGCTGGTGGTAGTGGAGCTGGTGGCGTCCAGCGAGGGCCTCGGCTACCTCATCGTCTACGGCCGGCAGCTGTTCCAACTTGACCTGGTGATGGCGGCAGTGGTGATCGTCGGCGCCGTCGGCTACGCCATCGACCGCCTGTTCGACACCCTCGAACGCCGCCTGCAGCGCGGCTGGCCAACTGGGGGCAACCGATGACCAACGTTGCCGCACCGATGTGGAGCAGGGCCACCCGTGGTGCCTGGGTGCCCGTTCTCGCACTGACTGGCTGGTGGCTGTGGGCCGCGCTGGACGAGACGCCTTCGCCGCTGCTGGTCAGCCCGGCGCAGGTAGCGGCAACCGCCTGGGACCTGCTGGCCTCCGGGCAACTCTGGCGCATGCTGGCTGCCAGCCTGGCACGCAACCTCAGCGGCTTCGCCATCGGCACGCTGGGCGGCCTGGTCCTGGGGTATCTGCTCAGTCAGTCGCGGCTGTTCGAGCGCCTGGTCGGGCCGAGCTTCAACACCTTCAAGCAGGTATCGCTGTTCGCCTGGATCCCCCTGATCTCGGTCTGGTTCGGTCTGGGTGACGTGGCCAAGGTGGTCTTCCTCTCGCTCGCCGCCCTGGTGCCGGTCACCGTCCATACCTGCGACGGCCTGCGCGGGGTGCCCCCCAGCCTGCTGGAGGTCGCCCGCGTCTATGGCTACAGCCGGCGGCAGACGCTGTGGGAGGTGATGGTGCCCGCCGCCCTGCCCACGCTGTTCACCGGCGTCTATCTCGCCTTGATCTATTCCTGGCTCGCCACCATCGGCGCCGAGTACCTGCTGGTGTCCGGTGAGGGCATCGGCAATGCCCTGATCGACGGCAGCGAGCATTTCCGCATGGATCTGGTGCTGGTCGGCATGCTGGTGATCGGCCTGGTCGGCGGCTTGCTCAACCTCTTCACCCGCCGCCTCGAATGGCGCCTGCTGCGGCGCTACGGCCGCTAGTCGCAAGGAGACGTCATGACCCTCGCCATCGACCACGTCAGCAAGGCCTTCGTCGATCCCAGCCATCCCGCCAGCACCTTCCAGGTCCTGCAGGACATCCGCCTGGACGTCGCCCCCGGCGAATTCATCAGCATCGTCGGCGCCAGTGGCTGTGGCAAGTCCACCCTGCTACGGCTGATCCTCGGCCTCGACGGCGACTATCAGGGCAGCATCCGGCTCGACGGCCACGCCATCATCGGTACCGGTCTCGAACGCGGCATCGTCTTCCAGGATCACCGCTTGTTTCCCTGGCTCACCGTGGAGCAGAACGTGGCGGTGGGTTTGAAGAATGCCCCGCTCAGCGCAGCGGAAAAGGCCGAGCGGGTCTGGGACCACCTCGTCCTGGTCGGCCTGGAAAGCTTCGCCGCCGCTAATCCGCACCAGCTTTCCGGTGGCATGGCGCAACGCGTCGCCATCGCCCGGGGCCTGGTGAATCGCCCCCGGGTGCTGTTGCTGGACGAGCCCCTCGGCGCCCTGGACGCCCTCACCCGCACCCGCCTGCAGCACGAGTTGCAACGGATCTGGCAGCGCGAAGGCACCACCATGCTGCTGGTCACCCACGATGTCGACGAGGCGGTCTTCCTCGGCGACCGGGTGGTCGTGATGGAGCCCCACCCGGGGCGCATCCGCCGCATCGTCGAGGTCGACCTGCCGCGCCCCCGGCGCCGCAGCGACGCGGCCTTCATCGCCTTGCGCGATGACGTCCTCGCCGACTTCATCGATCCCACCCTGCTTTGAACCCCAAGCAACCCTGAACCACCAGAAGGAATTCCTTGCGCATGACCGTCATAACCTCAGGCTGGGGCGCCGGCCCATCCACTCGCCACGCCGACCTTTCGGCGCGTTTCCAGCCACTGTTCCAGCGCATTCGCGCCGGCGCCATCGAGCGCGAGGTACAGCGCCGCCTGCCCGTGGAAGAATTGGGCTGGCTCAAGGCAGCCGGCTTCACCGCCCTGCGCCTGCCGGTGGAGCACGGTGGCGCCGGGGTGACGCTGCCGGAATTGTTCGCCTTGCTCATCGAGCTGGGCGAAGCCGACTCGAATCTGGTCCAGGCGCTGCGCGGCCACATGGGCTTCGTCGAGGGCCTGCTGAACAGTGACGACGAGGCACGCCGCGCGCTGTGGTTCGGCCGGATCGCCGCGGGTGAGACCCTGGGCCCGGCGTCCAGCGAAGTCGGCGATGCCCGGCGCGCCGAGTTCAGCACCCGACTACGCCGGGAAGGCGATGCCCTGCTGCTGTCCGGCACCAAGTTCTATACCACCGGCTCGCTCTATGCCGACTGGATCGACGTGGGCGCCACCGACGACGCCGGCAACCGGGTCATGGCCACGGTCCGCCGCGATGCGCCCGGGGTGGAGGTGGTGGACGACTGGAACGGTTTCGGCCAGACCCTCACCGCCAGCGGCACCGCTACCTTCACCAACGTGCGGGTGGCGCCGACGGACGTGGTCGCGGTGGGCGAGCGCTTCCGCTATTCACCGGGGTTCTTCCAGGTATTCCACCTGGCCAACCTCGCCGGCCTGGGGCGTGCCATGAGCGGCGAGGTCGCAGCGGCGGTGGCCGCCCGCACCCGGACCTTCACCATCGGCAACGCCGACCGGGTGAGCCAGGATCCCCAGGTACTCGCCGTGGTGGGCCAGGTGCGCAGCGCCGCCTACTGCGCTGGGGTCATCACCCTGAAGAACGCCGAAGCGCTACAGCGGGTGTACGACCTCAGGCACGCCGACGACCAGGCCGCCGAGGACAGCGCCGTGGCGCTCGCCGAGCTGGAGGTCTGCCAGTCGCTGAATGTGGTCACCGACCTCATCATCGATGCCTCCGGCCGCCTGTTCGATGCCCTGGGGGCTTCGGCGACCCTCAGGCCACAGGGGCTGGACCGCTTCTGGCGCAACGCCCGCACCCTCGCCTCCCACAACCCGCGCGTCTACAAGGATCGTATCGTCGGCGACTACGCGGTCAACGGCACCCCGCCGCCGCCGCAGTGGAAGATCGGAGTGGCGTGAAAGACGCCGGGTCCCCCCGTAGGTTGGGCTGAGCACAG
>CAUQPA010000187.1:0-7096 GCA_963519325.1 uncultured Pseudomonas sp.
CTGGTGGCCTGCGGCCTGCCCCGCCTGCTGCTGCTCACCCCCGATCGCAACGGCCAGAAGGGCAATGTGCAGTTGCATCACGGGCTGGAGGAAGCCCCCGGTCTGCAGCTGGACATCGCCAGCCAGCCGCTGCTGGCCAGGCTGTTCGGCAGTCCGGGGCAGCTGCGCATCGATGCCGGCAACCGGACGCGTTTCGCGCCGCACCTGCCCGCCGACCTGCGGCGGCTGTTCGCCAACGAACGGCTCTGGTTCCGCAGCCTCGGCTTCGGCGAGCGAGTGGTCCTGCTGGTGGTGCTGGACAGCGAGCTGGAGCCGGCGGACCCGCGGCGGACCGCAGCGCTAGACAAGACCTTCACCTGTATCGAGCGCGCCATCGGCAGCTTCGCCAATCGGCCGCGGGCACGGCCGACCTGACGCTGGGCCGCCAACCTCGGTACACTTCAGCTTTGCTACGGACCGACGGGAAATCCGCGATGCCCTTTTCCGCCCTGCCCCTGGTGATTGAGCCCGCCGATCTCGCGGCGCGCCTGGACGCGCCCGAGCTGATCCTGGTGGATCTCAGCAGCGCCGCCCACTACGCCGAAGGGCATCTGCCCGGAGCGCGCCACGTCGCGCCCGCCCGCACCCAGCTGGGAACCAAGCCGGCGCCCGGCCTGCTGCCTGCCCAGGCCGACCTGGAGCTGCTGTTCGGTGAACTGGGGCATCGCCCCGAGGCCGTCTACGTGGTCTATGACGACGAAGGCGGCGGCTGGGCCGGCCGCTTCATCTGGCTGCTGGACGTCATCGGCCACGCCAACTATCACTATCTCAACGGCGGGCGCCAGGGCTGGATCGCCGCCGGCCTGCCGCTGGTGACCGACGTCCCCGCTCCCGCCGGCATCTCGGTGCCGCTGACGGTGCACGAAGAGCCCACCGCCACCCGCGCCTACCTGCAGAGCCGGCTGGGCGCCGAGGACCTGGCGATCTGGGATGCCCGCGGCGCCGACGAGTATCGCGGCGAGAAGGTGCTGACCGCCCGCGGCGGCCATATCCCCGGCGCCATCAACTTCGAGTGGACCGCCGGCATGGACCGCGCGCGCCAGCTGCGCATCCGCGACGACCTCGCCGCCGAGCTCGAGCGCCTGGGCATTACCCGCGACAAGGAAATCATCACCCACTGCCAGACCCATCACCGATCCGGCTTCACCTACCTCGCGGCCAAGGCCCTGGGCTACCCGCGTGTGAAAGCCTATGCCGGCTCCTGGGGCGAATGGGGCAATCACCCCGACACGCCCATCGAATGATCGCCAAGGACCTCCCATGAAACTGCAAGACCGACTGTTCATCCTGGCCCAGCATCTGCTGCCGCACCACCTGCTGTCGCGGGTCGTCGGCGGCTTCGCCGAGTGCCGCGCGCCCTGGTTCAAGAACCTGCTGACCCGCTGGTTCGTCCGTCACTACGACGTGGACATGCGCCAGGCCCAGGTGGAGGATCCCACCGCCTACGAGAACTTCAACGCCTTCTTCACCCGCGCCCTCAAGCCCGGCGCCCGCCCGCTGCCGGCCACGCCCGGCGTGGTGGTCAGCCCCAGCGATGGCGCCATCAGCCAGCTGGGGCGCATTGAGCATGGCCGCATCTTCCAGGCCAAGGGCCACAGCTACAGCCTGCTGGAGCTGCTCGGCGGCGACGGTCTGCGTGCCGCGCCCTTCATGGGCGGCAGCTTCGCCACCATCTACCTGTCGCCCAAGGACTACCACCGGGTGCACATGCCGCTCACCGGCACCCTCAAGGAAATGGTCTACGTGCCCGGGCGCATCTTCTCGGTCAACCAGCTCACCGCCGAGAACGTGCCGGAGCTGTTCGCCCGCAACGAGCGGGTGGTCTGCCTCTTCGACACCGCCGTGGGGCCCATGGCGGTCATCCTGGTCGGCGCCATGATCGTCGCCAGCATCGAGACGGTCTGGGCCGGCCTGGTCACGCCGCCCAAGCGTGAACTCAAGACCTTCGCCTACGACGCGGCGGCGCGGGCGCCCATCACCCTGAATACCGGTGACGAGCTGGGGCGCTTCAAGCTGGGTTCCACTGCCATCGTGCTGTTCGGACCGGAAGCGGTGAACTGGTCCGCTGAACTCGGCGCCTTGTCGACCGTCAACATGGGGCAACTGCTCGGGGTTCCGACCACGCCGGCCCCCGTGACCACCGTTTCCGAGCCAGGGCCTCTCGCCTAGATGCGCGGTTCATTGCCCATCGAAACAGGAGTGCGTGCGGCGAATGGATAGCAAAAGGCCACAGCTCATGTTGCGGGTACCGACGCCCGATCAGCGCAGCCTGACGTTTTGTGACGCCACCCCGGCCGGCCTCAAGCGCTGGCTGGAGCAATTGCCACGGGCCAAGCTGGGCGAATTCGCCCGGCTGCTCTACCAGGGCCTGCTCGAAATCAACCGGCTGATCCTGACGCCCGAGGCGCGGCTGCGCCTGCTCGAGGCCCTACGCCCGGACGTGCAGCGGGTCTGCCAGCTGCTCGAACGCCATGTGCTCAACCAGGCCATCGTGCTCGACGAGCGCTCGCGCAAGGTCGCCAATCTCTGCCAGGCGCTGCAGAACCTGCTGGCCGCCGGCTACAAGCTGATCGTGGTGGAGGAAAGCGAGCGCGGCGAACGCAGCCCCCTGCTCGCTACCGCCATCCAGCGTGCCCTGCGCGCCCTGCTGGGGCCGCTGATCCGCGCGGCCCAGCTCTATACGCCGGTCCACGACAACCTTTGGCTGGAGCTGCACCAGCTCTATCGCCTGGCGGTGACCAGTGGCCTGCACAACCAGAAGATCCGCGACGAACTGCTGCCCGGCGACGGTAGCCAGACCATCACCCAGGCCTATGGCGCCGCCCTGCTGTTCGGTGCCGCCCGTTGCAACCAGCTGCGCCAGAGCCATATCGCCCAGCTGACCCTGCACCTGGACGACTGGGCCAACCTGATCCGCCTGCAAGGTCCCGAGCAGAACGGCACCCTGATGGTGGTGGCGCCCCAGATCGACGCCCCGCCGCGCTATCGCTCGCTGCTGCGCGAAGCCAATCTCAGCGGCCTGCTCGGCCTGGCTCCGCAACAGCTGGTCCAGGCCATCGAGGACTACCTGGCGCTGGCCCCGGAACAGCGCGCCCGCGCGCGCCTGCCGGTCCATGGCGACCTCTCCCTGGACCTGCTGCAACACCTGGTCGGTGCCTGGGGCCAGGAAGCCGATCGCGCCTTCCAGCGCATGCCCGGCCAGGGTCAGGTCCAGGTCTGCATCGGCATGAGCGCTCTGCACTACCAGCTCGCCGGCGGTCAGGTGTTCGCCGACACCCTGCGCCTGTCGGCCGTGGCGGTTCCCGAGACCTTCGCGCCCAAGCCCAAGGAAGACGTCTGGTCGCTGGCCTTCGATGCCGAGACCCGGGCGCCGGACGCCCTAGACTGGAATGCCGAGGCGCTGGAGGAAATCCACTACGACAGCCTGCCCGGTGACAGCGAGGCGGCCAGCCCGGCCTTTCCGATCCATGCGGTGCAGGTGGTCAACCACAGTCCGGGCGGCTACTGCCTGAGCTGGAGCGGCGAGGTGCCCGAACAGCTGCAGGCCGGCGAATTGCTCGGCGTGCGCCTGCCGGAGGATCGCAACTGGGGCCCGGCCGTGGTGCGTTGGGTTCGCCAGGTGCCCGGCAGCGGGACCCAGATGGGCGTCGAACTGCTGGCACCCACCGCGCGCCCGTGCGGCCTGCAATTGCTGCGCAAGGCCGAGCAGAACAGCCAGTATTTGCGGGCCTTGCTGCTGCCCGAGATCAAGGCCATCGACCAGGCCCCGACGCTGATCGCCCCGCGCCTGCCGTTCCAGGAAGGCAGCAAGGTGCAGATCAACCAGCAGGGAACCGAGCAGCGTGGCATGCTCGACCGGCGGCGCAGCATGACGGTCAGCTTCAGCGTCTTCGAGTATCACCTGCTGGAGCAGAGCGGCACGCCACCCAAGGGCGGCCCGGCCGGCGGCGGCGCGCGCCAGGAAGAAGACTTTGACTCGCTGTGGAAGTCTCTGTAGCTTCCAGGGTTTGTCGTTATCGCCAGGGTGCGAGTAGACCATGGCTGCCGAACACAGCGCGATCCGCCTGTTGCTGCTCGAAGCATCGCAGAACGAGGCGGAACGTCTGGTAAGCCTGTTCCGCAATGCCGGACGGGCCGCGCGCGCCCAGCGCTTCGCCGATCCCGCCGGACTGGACGAGCTGCTGTCACAGTCCTGGGACCTCGCCATCCTCGCCCCGCCCACCGCGGACCTCGATAGCCACGCCGTCCTCCGCCAGCTGCGCCGCCAGGTGCCGCATCTCGCCGTCATCCAGCGGGTCGCGCCGGACGATGCCGGCGCGGTGGTCGAGGCCCTGCGCCAGGGGGCTCGCGACGCCATCGCCAGCGACAACGACGAACACCTCCTGCTGGCCAGCCTGCGCGAACTCGGCAATCTCGCCGAGCGCCGCGAGCGCCGCCGCCTGGAGCAGGCGCTGGCCGAGGCCGAACAGCGTTGCCAGTTGCTGCTGGCCAACGCCGTGGATGCGGTCGCCTATGTCCACGACGGGCTGCACATCCATGTCAATTCCGCCTATGTGCAACTGCTGGGCTACCCCTCCGCTGAGGACCTAGAAATCACCCCGCTGATGGATCTCATCGCCCCGGCCGACCAGCCGGCGCTGCGCGATGCCTTCCGCCAGCTGCGCGACGATCCGAATCCCCTGGAGCTGGATTGCCAGTGCGTCCGCTACGATGACCACCTTGTCGCAGTCCGCCTGCGCCTGACGCCGGCGATCTATCAGGACGAGCACTGCGTGCAGCTGCACCTGCGCGAGGCCCGCGCCGTCCCGGAGGCCCTCGAGGAACAGCTGCGCGAGGTACGCTTCCAGGACATCCTGACCGGCCTGCTCAATCGCAGCCGCATGCTCGAGCTGCTCGAAGATGCCCTGGAGCGTGCCCGGCTCGGGGCCCCGGCCAGCTTCGCCTACCTGAGCATAGATCGCTATCCGACGCTGCTGGCCGAACTGGGCATAGGCGCCATGGATGAGCTGCTGGTGGCCCTGGCGGAGCGCCTGCGCGAACACTTCGGCAGCCTGGTTACCCTGTCGCGCTTCGCCGACGACGCCTTCACCGCCCTGCTGCCCCAGGCGGCCGACGCCAGCCTGGATACCGCCTTCGAGCGCCTGCTCGGCCGGCAGGAGCGGCAACCCCTGAGCCTGGCCGGACGCAACCTGGCCATCAGCTATTCCATCGGCCTGGTCGGCCTGGACACCCACGTCAAGAGCGCCGGCGACCTGGTGGACCGGGCGCATCGCTCCGCCCGCCAGGTCGCCCAGCGCGGCGGCAATGCCTGCAAGCGCTACGATCCCGAGGAAGAATTGGCCGCAGCGGCCAATCGCGGCAACCTGGTGGCCATGGTCAAGCAGGCCTTGCAGCAGAACGGCTTCCGCCTGCTGTTCCAGCCGGTGATCGGCCTGCGCGGCGGCAGCCACGAGTACTACGAGGCGCTCTTGCGGCTGATCAATCCCCAGGGCGAGGAAGTCTCGCCCGCGGAGTTCGCCCGCACCGCCCGCGACAGCGGCCTGAGCGGCCAGATCGATCGCTGGGTGATCCACCAGGCGGTGCGCCAGCTCGGCGAGCATCGCGCGCGCGGCCATGGCACCCGGATCTTCGTGCACCTTTCGGGAGCGACCCTGGGCGACCTGGAACTGCTGCCCTGGCTGACCACCACCCTGCAGGCGCAGAGCCTGGACGCCGACGCGGTGATCTTCCAGCTGAGCGAAGAAGACCTGCTGGCCCAGCCGGAACAGGCCCTGGGCATGGTGCACCGGCTACGCCGCCAGGGTCATCCGATCACCCTCAGCGGCTTCGCCGGCGGTCCCCAGCCGCTGGCCGCGCTACGCCTGCTGGTGCCGGACTACGTCAAGCTGTCCGGCTCGCTGATCAAGGACCTGGGGCAACCGGAGCACCAGGAGCGCCTCAAGGCCATGGTCGCCGAACTCAGCGCCCAGAACGTCCAGAGCATCGCGCCCTTCGTCGAGAGCGCCAGCGTGCTGGCCCAGCTCTGGCAGGTCGGGGTGCACTTCATCCAGGGCTACTACCTGCAGGAGCCCAGCCAGGCGATGGACTACGAGTTCCAGGCCGAGTAGCGGCGATCCAGCCAGGGACGGGTTCCGCACGGCGATTGTGGTCCGCCGCGGCGGTCGACCAGGATGGTTTGTCGCGGCCGTCTCAGCCCAGGGTGTGACGGTCTTCCACGCCGAGCAGATAAAGCACCCCATCCAGGCCCAGCACGCTCACCGACTGCCGTGCGGACTGGCGCACCAGCGGCTTGGCGCGGAAGGCCACGCCCAGGCCGGCAAGGGCCAGCATCGGCAGGTCATTGGCGCCATCGCCCACAGCGATGGTCTGCTCCAGCTCCAGCCCTTCGCGACTGGCCAGCTCGCGCAGCAGGTCCGCCTTGCGCTGGGCATCGACGATGGGCTCGATGGCGCGACCGGTCAGCTTGCCGTCGACGATCTCCAGCTCGTTGGCGTAGACGTAGTCGATCCCCAGCCGCGCCTGCACCTGGCGGGCGAAATAGGTGAAGCCACCGGAGAGGATGGCGGTCTTGTAGCCCAGGCGCTTCAGCTCGGCGAACAGCCGCTCGGCGCCCTCGGTCAGGCGCAGCTGGGCACCGATGTCCGCCAGCACCTCCTCGGACAGGCCCTGCAGCAGCGCCATGCGCTCGGTGAAACTGGCACGGAAGTCGATCTCGCCACGCATGGCGCGCTCGGTGATGGCCGCCACGCGCTCGCCGATGCCAGCGGCCTTGGCCAGCTCGTCGATGACCTCCGCCTGGATGAGGGTGCTGTCCATGTCGAACACCGCCAGGCGGCGATGCTGGCGCTGCAGGTCGTCGGGTTGCCAGCCGATGTCCGCCTGGCCTTCCTGGGCCAGGGCCAGCAGGCCGGCGCGCCAGGCCTGGGCATCGTGCGGCTCGCCCGCCACCCGCAACTCCAGGGCCGCTCGCGTGGTGGCGCCCGGCTCGCTCAGGGAGCGAATCGCCTGGATGCCCAGCCCCTGCTCCCGGCACAGCGCGGCCAGCCGGGTCAGCGGC
>CAUQPA010000188.1:0-7093 GCA_963519325.1 uncultured Pseudomonas sp.
AACCCCTGCTGCCAACCACCCCCTCTCCTCGGGGGAGAGGGCGGGGGTGTGGGCACGCCCAGGCACCCTATCTTCAGGTTGCGCCCCCTCCACCCATCACCCCACCCGCACCCAGGCGGCGCCCTGCGGACTAACCCCTATAGTCCCTGTCCCGAGCATCCCATGTATCGAATCGGCTTCGCCTGCATGTACCGCCACCCCGAGCGCAGCCTGTCGCTCAAGGCATTGGAGCAGGTCGAGCGGGCCTTCAACACCCGCACCACCACCCTGCGCTGGCTGGGCAGCGTCGAGCGCGCCGCCGCCGAGGCCAAGCTGCTGGACGTGGTCACCCACAACCTGGACGCCCAACTGAGGTTCGTCGAGCACGTGGCCGACCTGCCGGACAACCTGCGCATGCTGCGCCTGAGCAGCGACCTGCTGCCCTTCTACAGCCACGCCGAGTTCGCCTACTTCTATTGCTCCCAGGAGTTGCAGGCACTGCTGGAAGATCGTTTCGGCCGCCTGGGCGAACTGGCGCGCCGCCGCGATGTTCGGCTGTCGCTGCACCCCGGGCAATTCTGCGTGCTGGGCTCGGATCGCCCGGAGGTGGTGGAGAACAGCCTGGCGGAATTCGAATACCACGCCGACATGATCCGGCTGATGGGCTACGGCCAGAAATTCCAGGACTTCAAGTGCAACGTGCACATCGCCGGTCGCCTGGGCGTGCCCGGCATCCGCGCGGTCTGGCCGCGCCTGTCCAGCGAGGCGCGCAATTGCATCACCTTCGAGAACGACGAGAAGACCTACGGTGTCGACGACTGCCTGCAACTGGCCGATCTCGCTCCGGTGGTGCTGGACATCCACCACTGCTGGATCCACGAGGAGGCCTACATCGATCCCTGGGAGCCGCGGGTGGCGCGGATCATCGACAGCTGGCGCGGGGTGCGTCCGGCCATGCACTACTCCCAGCCGCCGGAAGCCCTGATGGAAATGGGTGTCTCGCCCAGCGAGCGGATCGACATCAAGTTCCTGCTGCAGCAGATCAGCAAGCGGCTGCTCTATGCTCACAGCGACATGATGTGGAACGACTGGTGCAATCGCTACGCCTGCCAGTTCCTCGACCGCTTCGACATCATGTTCGAGGCCAAGCACAAGAACGTCACGGTGCGGGATTTCTATGATCGCTACCTGGGTGGCGATGGAAGTTTGCCGGCGGCGGATCACGAGATCCTGTCGTAGGTTGGGTTGAGCGCAGCGAAGCCCAACATTGCCCGAGTTTGGACATTCTCCTGTTGGGCTTCGACGAAGGAGCCGTCTCAACCCAACCTACGAGAGCGCCGCAACATGTCGCAATGAGCCCAGCGGGCGATCGGCCAGAAGAATGGCTTAACTCAAAGGTCATCCTTCCTAACTGTCCGTCGCGAGGCCCGCCATGCCGACCCGTCGCCATTTCCTGCAGACCACCACCGCCCTGGCCGCCGCCGTGACCGCCGCGCCCTGGCTGTGGCAGAGCGCCCAGGCCGCCGAGCCGCTGCTGACCCGCAAGATCCCGCGTACCGGTGAAGCGCTGCCCGTCATCGGCCTGGGTACCTCCGGCAATCTCGATGTCGAGCTGAACGACGCCGCCCTGGCGCCGTTGCAAAAGGTGCTCCAGGCGCTGCTCGACGGCGGTGGCAGCCTCATCGACACGGCCCCCAGCTATGGCAACTCCGAGCGGGTGGCCGGTGATCTGGTCAAGCGGGCGAAGGCCCGAGACAAAGTTTTTCTCGCCACCAAAATCTCCTCCACCGGGCGCGAACGCGGTGCGGCGCAACTGGCCGCCAGCTTCCAGGCCCTGCAGAGCGACCGCCTGGATCTGGTCCAGGTGCACAACCTGCAGGACACCGCCAACCAGCTCGCCCTGCTGCGCGAACAGCAGCAGGCCGGCAAGGTGCGCTACGTGGGCGTCACCCACTATCGCGAGGCGGCGCTGGACGATCTGTTGGCCACGCTGAAAAAGGAGAAGGTCGACTTCGTGCAGTTCAACTACTCGGTGGGCGAGCGCGAGGCCGAGCGGCACCTGTTGCCCTATTGCCGTGACCAGGGCATCGCCGTGCTGATCAACCGACCCTTCCAGCGCGGCAACCTGCTCTCCGGCACCCGTGGCAAGCCGCTGCCGCCGCTGGCGGCCGAACTGGGTGCGACCAGCTGGGCGCAACTGCTGCTCAAGTTTATCCTCGCCGACCCGGCAGTGACCGCGGTGATCCCGGCCACCAGCAATCCGCGCTACATGGTCGATAACCTCCAGGCCGGCCGTGGGCGCCTGCCGGATGCGCGCCAGCGCGAGGCCATCGTCGAGCTGTTCGCCTAGATGAGGGATTGGCTCGGTCGCGTCCTCGACGCCCGTGCCGGCGAATCGCCCGCGGCCCTGGCGGGCTTCGCGTTGTTTCTCTGCCTGTTCGCCGGCTACTTCATGCTGCGGCCGATCCGCGAGGCCATGGGCATCGCTGGCGGAGTGCAGAATCTGCAGTGGCTGTTCACCGCGACCTTCGTGGTGATGCTGCTGGCCGTACCCCTGTTCGCCTGGCTCAATTCACGAGTGGCGCGGCGGCGCTTCGTCGACTGGGTCTACGGCTTCTTCGCCCTCAATCTGCTGGCCTTCGCCGCCTGCTTCGCAAGCTTAGGCGACGGCGTCTGGCTGGCGCGCACCTTCTACGTCTGGATCTCGGTCTACAACCTCTTCGTGGTCTCGGTGGCCTGGAGCTTGATGGCCGATGTCTTCGACGGCGCCCAGGCGCGGCGGCTATTCGCCTTCATAGCCGCCGGGGCCAGTGTCGGTGGCCTGCTCGGCCCGGTATTGGCCGCGGCCCTGGCGCCGCTGGTCGGTGAGGCGGGCCTGGCACTGCTGGCCGCCGCGCTGCTGCTCCTGGCCCTGGCGCTCAAGGCCTATTTGATGGGTTGGCGCGAGACGCGCGGTGCCGGGCGACCGGGCGCAGCACCGACGGAAAGTCCGCGGCGCCCGGTGGCCGGCAATCCCTTCAGTGGTCTCACCCGGGTGCTGGCGTCGCCCTACCTGCTGGCGGTGAGCGCCTTCGTCATCCTGCTGGCCACGGTCAGCACCTTTCTCTATTTCGAGCAGGCGCGACTGGTGGCCGAGCTGTTCCCCGACCGGGCGCGCCAGGTGCAGGTGTTTGGCCTGCTGGACTTCGTGGTCCAGGCCGGCGCCCTGGCCAGCCAGGTGCTGATCACCGGCCGCCTGGCCCAGCGGCTGGGCGTGCGCGTCCTGCTGGCCGGGGTGCCGCTGCTGATGTGCGTGGGCTTCCTAGGGCTCGCGCTGCTGCCCACCTTCGCCATGCTGGCGGGCCTGATGATCGTGCGGCGCATCGGCGAATACGCCTTCATCCGTCCCGGCCGCGAGATGCTCTTCGCCCCGCTGGACGCCGAGACCAAGTACAAGGCCAAGAACTTCATCGACACCGTGGTCTACCGCGCCGGTGACGCCGCCAGCGGCTGGGCCAAGAGCCTACTGGACCTGCTCGGCCACGGCGCCTGGCTGCCGGCGCTGGTCGGTGCCGCTTGCGCGGCGCTCTGGGCCTGGCTGGGCTTCTACCTGGGCCGGCGCGCGGACCAGGCCGTCCAGGCCAGCGACGCGGAGCAGCGCTGAATGCCGGCTGAATCGTTGTAGCCGGATACAACCGGGCGCTCCGAGCGGCGACCGGTGGGGTGCTAAGGTAAGACCTTCTCCTCGCCCCAGGGCTCTCCATGTTCCGTTCCCGCGCCATGATGTATCTGGTCCTTTTCGTCCTGCACCTGTTCATTGGCCTCAGTGTCATCGGCGATCTCGGCCTGTCGCTCCCCGCACAGCTGCCGTTCTGGCTCCTGTTGCTGCTGTCCTTCGTCCTGGTGCCCCTGGGCTTTCGCTCGCGGGACATGCGTTCGCGCCTCCTGGCCTGGACGGCGCTGATCGCCATGGGCGTGTTTTCCAGCCTGGCGATCCTCAGTCTGCTGCGTGGCCTGGTCATGGCCCTGGCCAGTCTGGCCGGCCACCCGCTGGACGCCGCCTGGCGTGCCGGCAGCGCCTGGGCGGTGCTGGGCCTGGTGCTGCTGGTGGCGCTGAGAAGCCTTTACAACGCCCGGCGCACCGCCAAGGTCAAGGAGGTGGAGCTGGCCCTGCCAACGCTGCCCGCCGGCCTGGACGGGCTGCGCATCGTGCAGCTCAGCGACCTGCACATCGGCCCGACGATCAAGGCCGGCTATCTGCAACGCATCGTCGATAGGGTCAACGGCCTGGACGCCGACCTGGTGGCCATCACCGGCGACCTGGTGGATGGCAGCGTGGCCGAGCTGCGCCATGAATTCCTGCCGCTGCAAGGGCTCGAGGCGCGCCTGGGCACCTACGCCATCACCGGCAACCACGAGTACTACTCCGGTGCCGAGGCCTGGGTGCGCGCCTGGCGCGAACAGGGGCTGGCGCTGCTGATCGACGAGCACCGGGTGCTGGAACACCAGGGCACGCCCTTCGTACTGGCCGGCATCACCGACTACTCGGCGCCGCTCTACGTCCCCAGCCACAGGAGCGACGCCGCAGCCGCCTTCGCCGGCGCCCCGGAGGGGCTGTTCCGCCTACTGCTGGCCCATCAGCCGCGCTCGGCCTCCAAGGCCGAGGCCGCCGGCGCCGACCTGCAGCTCTCCGGTCACACCCACGGCGGCCAGTTCTGGCCCTGGATGTACTTCGTCCGCTTCCAGCAACCCTGGGTCGCCGGCATCCACCGCCTGGGCCGGCTGACCGTCTACATTAGCCGCGGCACCGGCTACTGGGGCCCGCCGTTGCGCTTCGGCGCGCCAAGCGAGATCACCCTGATCCGCTTGCGGCGGGGGTAGGGCCCGCAAGGGCAGGGGTCTTGAACAGCCGTTGCTCGATGAACTCCACGAACACCCGCACCTTGGGGGAAAGGTGGCGGCTGGAAGGCCAGAGCGCCCAGAACTGGCCTTCGTCCCGCGTGAAGGCATCCAGCAGCGTCTGCAGCTTGCCCTCCGTGAGGGCGTCCCGCACCAGAAAGTCCGGCATGAAGGCGATGCCATGGCCGTCCTGCGCGGCCATGAGCAGGGCTTCCATGTTGTTGAGCACTAGGGTGGCCGGCAGGCGCAGGCGAGTGAAGAGCGGATCGGCCGACAGGCTCCAATCCATGATCTTGCCGGTGGTGACGAAGCGATAGCGCAGGCAGTCGTGCTGCTCCAGGTCCGCCGGGACGGTGGGTCGTCCATGCTGGCTCAGGTAGGCGGGTGCGGCGCACAGGACGAAGCGGAAAGGGCCCAGGCGTTTGGCCATCAACTTGTTATCGGCCAGGCCACCACTGCGGATGACCACATCGAAGCCTTCCTCGATCACGTCGACCAGTTCGTCGTTGAAATCCAACTCCAGCTCGATCTCCGGATAGCGCTGGCGAAAGGGCGCTATGTGGGGCAGTAGAAATCGATAACCGATGGTTGGCAGGCTGACCTTGAGCCGACCCTGGGGCTGCTGCGTGGCTTGGGAAAGCAGCGCTCGGGCCTCTTCCAATTCATCCAGCACCCGCTTGCAGCGTTCGTAGAACAGCGCGCCCTCCGGCGTGAGGCTGACCTTGCGGGTGCTACGATGAAACAGCCGGACCTTTAAGGAGGCTTCGAGCTTCGCCACGTTCTTGCCGACGGCGGACGCCGAGATCCCCATGGCCTGGCCGGCCTTCACGAAACTCAAGGCATCCGCGGTCTTCGCGAAAGCGACCAAGCTGGTAAGGCTATCCATTTCGATTGAATCCTTTTGCTCCGTTATCAGTGGATCTTAGCCCTGTTTATCGCTGATTGCGTCCTGGATAAGGTGGACTAAATTCGTCGCGCGCTCACCCCGACAGTCCGGCCGGCTGTCGATTTCGCTGGAAATCCACCATGCACAAGTCCTCAGCCGAAATAACGCCTACCGCATCCGGCCGCTATTCGATCATCCTGGCCATCTGCCTGGCCGCCTTGGTACTGCCGCTGAGCTTTACCGGTGGCGCCGTGGCGACGCCCGCCATAGGCATGGCGTTGCACGCCGATGCAGGGGCCATGGCCTGGATCACCAATGCCTTCATGCTCAGCTTCGGCAGCTTGCTCCTGGCTGCGGGGACCTTGGCGGATCGCTATGGTCGCAAGCGCCTGTTTATCAGCGGTATTGCCGGCTTCACCCTCGTTTCCCTGCTGCTCGCCGGCGCCCCTTCGATTCTGTGGCTCGATGCGTTGCGTGGACTCCAGGGCGTGGCGGCAGCCGCCGCCCTGGCGGGTGGTAGCGCGGCGCTGGCCCAGGAGTTCGAAGGACCGGCGCGCGCTCGCGCCTTCAGCCTGCTCGGCACGACCTTTGGTCTGGGGTTGGCCTGCGGCCCGCTGCTTTCCGGGATGTTGCTGGAAGGGTGGGGCTGGCAGGCCATCTTTCTGTTCACCGCCCTACTGGCCGGTATTGCCGCGCTGGTGGCACTGAAGTGGATGCGGGAGAGTCACCTTCCGCAGGCAAGGCGTCTCGATATTCCGGGAGTATTGAGCTTTTCCTGCATGCTGGTGGCCTTCACCTCCGCCGTCAGCCTGGGGCCTCGACGAGGCTGGACTTCGCTTTGGGTAACATCCCTGTTGCTGCTCGCGGCTCTTGGTCTGCTGCTGTTCGTGCGTGGACAACTAGGCAGCCAGCGGCCGATTCTAGAGCTACGGCTGTTTCGCCTGCCGCCTTTCCTTGGCGTGCAGTTGCTGCCTATTGGTACCTGCGTCTGCTACATCGTGTTCATCGTCCTGTTGCCGCTGCGCCTGATCGGCGTGGAGGGCTTGGGAGCGACCCGCGCAGGTCTGGTAATGCTGGCGCTGACCCTGCCGTTGCTGGTAGTCCCGTTGCTGGCGGCCTGGCTGACACGCTGGGTGCCGGCTGGGCGCCTTTGCGCAGCCGGATTCCTATTCGTGGCGGCTGGTCTGCTGGCGCTCAGCCACCTAGCCGTGGGTAGTGAACTCTCCGCGATGCTGCTTTGCCTGACCATGATCGGCGTGGGTACTGGGCTCCCCTGGGGGCTGATGGATGGCCTGGCGATAGGCGTTGTACCCCTGGAGCGGGCCGGCATGGCGGCCGGTATCTTCAATA
>CAUQPA010000189.1:0-7093 GCA_963519325.1 uncultured Pseudomonas sp.
CTGGTGGGCTGGCCGGGTTGGGCCGGGGTCGCCGCGGCATCCGGTTTCGCCGGAGTGGTCGGCTTGGCGGCCGGGGTGCGCGGGACGGCGTCCGGCGGCACTATCACCTCGGATTCCGGCAGCAGGGTATAGAAGTCGTATTTGGGCTTGATCGGCGTGGGTGGCGTGCCTTCGGTCTTGCCGGCGCTGGTCGAGGGCTTGCCATTGCCCGCTGCGGCCGCCGGACGACCTTCTTCCGGCTTGGCGCGCTGCACCGCCTTGTTGCCCGGTTCGAGCTTCATCAGGAACACCACGAAGGCGCCGATGGCCAAGCCCGAGGCGAGCCAGACCCAGCCGGGCAGGGGCTGCTTTTTCGGGGCCGAGGTATTGCGACTGGCGCCGCGCTTGGGTGGGGCTTTCTTGGCCATCAGGCGGTGATCCGTCTCTTACATGCGTTCCAGGGTGTGCAGGCCGAGCAGTTCCAGACCCTGCTTGAGGGTGCGCCCGGTGAGGGCGGCCAGGCGGAGCCGGCTCTGGCGCAGCTCGGGGTCCTCGGCGGTCAGGATCGGGCAGTTCTCGTAGAAGCTGGAGAACAGCCCGGCCAGGTCGTAGAGGTAGCTGCACAGCAGGTGCGGGGTGCCCTTGTCGGCGACGCTGGCGAGGATCTCGCCGAACTGCGCCAGCCGCCCGCCGAGGTCCTGCTCCTGGGGGGCGTCCAGGCGGATGCTGCCCTCGGGCGCGGTCTGCCCGGCCTTGCGCAGCACGCTGGCGACCCGGGTGTAGGCGTACAGCAGGTAGGGCGCGGTGTTGCCCTCGAAGCTGAGCATCTGCTCGAAGTTGAAGCTGTAGTCGCTGGTGCGGTGCTTGGACAGGTCGGCGTACTTGACCGAGGCGATGCCCACCACGCGGCCGATGTGGCGCAGCTCCTCTTCGCTGAAGGGCGTTTCGCCGCGCTCGGCGCGTCCGGCATTGCGCTCCTTGACCAACAGATAGGCGCGTTCCTCGGCTTCGTCGAGCAGGTCGACCAGCTTCACGGTGCCACCGTCACGGGTCTTGAACGGACGACCGTCGGCGCCGTTCATGGTACCGAAGCCCATGTGCTCCAGGTCCATGGCCGGGTCGACGAAACCGGCGCGGCGCGCCACCTCGAAGGCCATCTGGAAGTGCAGGGCCTGGCGCTGGTCGACGAAGTAGAGCGCGCGGTCGGCGTGCAGCTGGCGGCTGCGATAGCGCATGGCGGCGAGGTCGGTGGTGGAATAGAGGTAGCCGCCACCGGCCTTCTGCACGATCACCGGCAGGGGATTGCCCTCGGCGTTCTTGAATTCGTCGAGGAAGACGCAGCGGGCGCCATCGCTCTCGGTGAGCAGGCCGACGGCGTCCAGGTCGGCCACCACCTGGGCCAGGTCGTCGTTGTAGGCGCTCTCGCCCTTAACGTCGGCCGGGGTCAGCTTGACGTTGAGGCGGTCGTAGACCTCCTGGCAGTGGGACAGGGAGACGGCGTTGAATCTTTCCCACAGGCGCAGGCAATGGGCATCGCCTGCCTGCAGGGCCACCACCAGTTCGCGGGCGCGGGCGGCGAATTCCGGCGAGGCGTCGAAGCGGCCCTTGGCGGCGCGGTAGAACACCTCCAGGTCGGCCAGCTCACCCTCGGCGGCCGCGGGCTGTTCTTCCATGTAGGCCAGCAGCATGCCGAACTGGGTGCCCCAGTCGCCCACGTGGTTCTGGCGGATCACCTCGTCGCCGAGGAACTCCAGTACCCGCGCCACGGCGTCACCGATGATGGTAGAACGCAGGTGGCCGACGTGCATCTCCTTGGCCAGGTTCGGCGAGGAGAGGTCCACCACCACGCGCTGCCGCGGATCGTGCTTGGGCACGCCCAGCTGCGGATCGGCGAAGGCCGCGTCCAGCCGTGCGGCCAGCTGCGCGTGATTCTGGAAGAAATTGAGGAAGCCGGGACCGGCGATCTCCACCTTGCTCACCGCCGGATCGGCGGGGAGGGCGGCCAGCAGCTTCTCGGCCAGGTCGCGCGGCTTGGCCCGGGCCGGCTTGGCCAGCAGTAGGGCGACGTTGCTGGCGAAGTCGCCGTGGCTCTTGTCCTTGGTGTTCTCGACCTGGATGGCCGGGGCGACTTCGGCCGGCAGGATGCCGTCGGCGATCAGGCGGTCGAGGGCGTGCTGGATGAGCTGGCGGATGCTGTCTTTCATGGTCGTTGGCCTTCGGCGTGCGCCGAGCGCGCACTGCGATGAAAACCCGGCATTATCCGTGGCCGGCCCGGCCTTGCCAATGGTAAGCCTGTGCCACTAGAACAGATCGATGGGATCGACATCCAGCGACCAGCGCACCTGGCGGGCCTCCGGCAGGCTTTCCAGCTGCACCACCCAGATTCCCAGCAGCCGATGCAGGGGCGCGCGGCTGCTGCTCTGCAGCAGCAACTGGGCGCGGTGACGACCGGCGCGGCGCTCCATCGGCGCCGGTACCGGACCGAGCAACTCCACCTGAGGCAGGGCGAGATTCACCGCCAGCCCCTCGGCGACGTGGTAGGCCGCTTCGAGGAAATTCTCCACCTGGTCCTGGCGATGCGCATCGGCGCGCAGCAGCGCCAAGTAGGCGAAGGGCGGCAGGCCGGCGGCGCGGCGCTCCTGCAGCGCCTGGCGGGCGAAGGCCGGATAGCCTTCCTCGGCCAGCTGCACCATCAGCGGATGATCGGCCAGGTGGGTCTGAATCAGCACCTGGCCGGGTTCCTCGGCACGACCCGCGCGGCCGGCCACCTGGACGATCTGCTGCGCCATGCGCTCGCTGGCGCGGAAATCGGCGGAGAACAGCCCGCTGTCGGCATCCAGCACGGCCACCAGGGTCACCTTGGGGAAGTGGTGGCCCTTGGCGAGCATCTGGGTGCCGACCAGGATGCAGGGCGCGCCACTGTGGATGGTCCGCAAGAGCTTGCCCAGGGCGTCCTTGCGCGCCGTGGTGTCGCGGTCGATGCGCAGCACCGGAATGTCCGGAAACAGCAGCTGCAGGCGCTCCTCGGCGCGTTCGGTGCCGGCGCCCACCGGGCGCAGGTCGAGCTTGCCGCAGGACGGGCAATGCCGCGGCGGCGCCTGGCGGTGATCGCAGTGATGGCAGCGCAGCTCGCCGGAGCCGCGGTGATAGGTCATGCGCGCATCGCAGCGCGGGCACTGGGCCAGCCAGCCACAGTCATGGCAGAGCAGGGTCGGGGCGAAGCCGCGGCGATTGAGGAACACCAGTACCTGCTGGCCGCGCTCCAAGGTCGCGCCCATGGCTTTCAAGAGCGGCTGCGACAGGCCGCTGTCCAGTGGGCGGCTGCGCACGTCCAGGCGCTCGAAGCGCGGCGGCTGGGCGCCACCGGCGCGCAGCGACAGGCGCAGATGGGCATAGCGGCCCTGGTCGGCGTTGTGCAGGCTTTCCAGCGAGGGCGTCGCCGACCCCAGGACCACCGGCAGGCTCTCGAGGCGGGCACGAACCACCGCCAGGTCGCGGGCGTGATACCTCAGGCCTTCCTGCTGTTTATAGGAGGCGTCGTGTTCTTCATCGACGATGATCAGGCCCGGGTGCTTGAGCGGGGTGAACAGCGCCGAGCGGGTACCCACCACGATGTCCAGTTCGCCGTCGCGGGCGGCCAGCCAGATATCCATGCGCTCGCGGTCGGTCAGCGCCGAATGCAGCAGGGCGATGCGGGCGTTGAAGCGCTGCTCGAAGCGACCCAGGGTCTGCGGCCCCAGGTTGATCTCGGGGATCAGGAGCAGCGCCTGGCGTCCCGCTTCCAGGGTGGCGCGGATCAGTTGCAGATAGACCTCGGTCTTGCCGCTGCCGGTCACCCCTTCCAATAGATAGCAGTGGAACCCGCTACCGGCGCGGACCGCCTCGTAGGCCAGGCGCTGCTCGCCGTTGAGCGGCAATTCGGCCTGGGCGAGCCAGGAACCCTGGTGCCGGGTCGGCTGGTGATAGCGGGTCTCCACCTTGACCAGGCCCTTGGCCTGCAGGAGATCGAGACTGTCCTTGACCAGGCCGAGCTGGCCGAGCAATTCGTGCAGCACGCCATGGGGATGCTGGCGCAAGGTCTTGAGGGCCTCGCGCTGCCGCGGTGCCCGGGCCAGGCGCGGGTTTTCCGGGCGGGCATCGGGCTGGGCGATCCAGAAGCGCTGCAACCGGCGCTCGGCCGGCTCGCCCTGACGCAAAAGGGCAGGAAGTGCCCAGCTCAGGGTGTCGCCGAGGCTGTGCTGGTAATACTGGGCGGACCATTGGCAGAGTTCGAACAGCGCGCTCGGTAGCGGCGGACGCTCGTCGAGCAGCTGCAGGGCCTTGCGCAGCTTGTCCACAGGGACCTCGGTGTCCTGGGCGACCTCGATCAGCACGCCGATGACTTCGCGGCGACCGAAGGGCACCCGCAGCCGCACGCCCGGACGCAACTGCTCCGCGACCGCGCCCTTGGGCGGCAGGTAGTCGAACAGGCGACGCAGCGGGGAAGGCAGCGCCAGGCGCAGGATCAGGGGCACGGCAAGGCTCGCAGGGGGAAAGCCCGATGGTAGCAGACGGGCGGCGTGGGGGTCGCTTGCACGTCCTAACCGCTCTGGTATGATTTGCAGCCCAAATCTGTGCGGTATCCGGCAATGGCGCCGGGTGGCGGCACAGCTAGACCCCGAGGATAGCCCCATGAAAGCTGATATCCATCCCCAGTACGATGCCATCGAAGCTACCTGCAGCTGCGGCAACGTCATCAAGACCCGCTCGACCCTGAGCAAGAACATTCACCTGGACGTCTGCTCCGAATGCCACCCGTTCTACACCGGCAAGCAGAAGGTCCTGGACGCTGGCGGCCGTATCGATCGCTTCAAGCAGCGCTTCGGCGTGTTCGGCAGCAGCAAGTAATGCGCTGCCGTCGGCCATCTCCGCATGGCTCGACACTGAAGAAGGCGTCCCTCTGGGGCGCCTTTTTCGTTTGGGCGCTTGGCAGCGCGTCCCTCGCCATGGCCGAGGACTGCCCGCTGCTGCCGGATGGTCAGGAGGTGACGGTCCGGCAGGTGGTGGATGGCGACACCCTGCGGCTGGTCGATGGGCGCTCCGTGCGCCTGATCGGGGTCAATGCCCCGGAGCTGGGCAAGTCCGGCGGTACCGCCCAGCCCTATGCCGAGGCGGCCCGCCGGCGTCTGCAGGCGCTGGTCGAGGCCAGTGACGAGCGCCTCCGGCTGGTACCGGGAAGCGAGGCGACCGACCACTATGGGCGGACCCTGGCCCATCTCTATGATCGCCAGGGCAGCAACCTGGAAGCCCGTTTGATCGCCGAAGGACTGGGCTACGCGGTCGCCATCGCGCCCAACACCCGCCTGGCCGACTGCCAGGTGGCGGCGGAGCGCCAGGCGCGGCAGGCGCGGCTCGGCCTCTGGAAGCAGGATCCGACCATCGCCGCCAGCGCCGTCCAGGACAGTGGGTTCGCCCTGGTGCAGGGCCGGCTGCGGAGCGTGGAGCGCAACCAGGGTGGCCTCTGGCTGCAGCTCGACGGTGATCTGGTGGTCAGGGTGCCGAGTCGTTTCGTCGCGGCCTTCGCCAAGGTCCCGCTGCAGTCTTGGATCGGCCGGACCCTTGAAGCACGGGGCTGGATCGTCGATCGCAGCCGGCAGCGGGAGGAGGGGCGAGCGCGTTGGCAGATGACCCTGAGCGACCCGCACATGCTGGGTCTGCGGGTTGAATCGTTTTAGCCGAAAGTCGTATTGCGATTGATTTCAGGCATATGGCCGATTGCTTGTGGCACCTTGAGTCTTTGCGTATTCTCGCCCGACCCAAGACCCACACCACGCGGATATACCAATAATGTCTGATCTCAAAACCGCTGCCCTCGAATACCATGCTCAGCCGCGCCCCGGCAAACTTAGCGTCGAGCTGACCAAGCCCACCGCCACCGCCCGTGACTTGTCCCTGGCCTACAGCCCGGGCGTCGCCGAACCGGTCCGCGAGATCGGTCGCGATCCCGAACTGGCCTACCGCTACACCGGCAAGGGCAACCTGGTCGCCGTGATTTCCGATGGCACCGCCATCCTCGGCCTGGGCAACCTCGGCCCGCTGGCCTCCAAGCCGGTGATGGAAGGCAAGGGCGTGCTGTTCAAGCGCTTCGCCGGTGTGGACGTCTTCGATATCGAGGTGGAAGCCGAGAGCCCCCAGGCCTTCATCGATACCGTCAAGCGCATCTCCATCACCTTCGGCGGTATCAACCTGGAAGACATCAAGGCACCCGAGTGCTTCGAGATCGAGCGCGCCCTGATCGAGCAGTGCGACATCCCGGTGTTCCACGATGACCAGCACGGTACCGCCATCGTTACCGCCGCGGGCATGCTCAACGCCCTGGAAATCGCCGGCAAGCGCCTGGAAGACGCCAAGATCGTCTGCCTGGGCGCCGGCGCCGCCGCCATCTCCTGCATGCGCCTCCTGGCGAGCATGGGCGCCAAGGTCGAGAATATCTACATGATCGACCGTCAGGGCGTGGTCCACAGCGGCCGCAACGACCTGAACCAGTACAAGGCGGCCTTCGCCACCGAGACCAGCAAGCGCACCCTGGACGATGCCCTCGACGGCGCCGATGTCTTCGTCGGCCTGTCCGGCCCCAACCTGCTGTCGGCCGAAGGCCTCAAGCGCATGGCGGCCAACCCCATCGTCTTCGCCTGCTCCAACCCGGATCCGGAAATCACCCCCGAGCTGGCCCACGCCACCCGCGACGACGTGATCATGGCCACCGGTCGTTCCGACTACCCGAACCAGGTCAACAACGTCCTGGGCTTCCCCTTCATCTTCCGCGGCGCGCTGGACGTGCGCGCCCGGGTCATCAACGAAGAGATGAAGATCGCCGCCGCCCTGGCCCTGCGCGACCTGGCCAAGCTGCCGGTGCCCAAGGAAGTCTGCGAGGCCTACAAGGTCGACAGCCTGAGCTTCGGCCGCGAGTACATCATCCCCAAGCCGATGGACGCGCGCCTGATCACCCTGGTGTCCGATGCCGTGGCCAAGGCCGCCATCGAGACCGGCGTGGCGACCTTGCCCTACCCGGCGAACTATCCGCTGAAGTCGGTGGACGACGTCTTCGCCAAGTAAGACCCGCCCAATAAAAAAC
>CAUQPA010000190.1:0-7085 GCA_963519325.1 uncultured Pseudomonas sp.
TGCCGCACAGTGACCATGGTGTCTATGCCGCCACCCAGGGGCCGCGGCTGGAGACGGCCGGGGAGATCGTCCGCCTGGAGCGCGATGGCTGCGACATCGTCGGCATGACCGGGATGCCGGAAGCGGCCCTGGCTCGCGAGCTGGGCCTACCTTATGCCTGCCTGGCGCTGGTGGTGAATCCGGCGGCTGGCAAGGTGCAGCGGGAGATCACCATGGCCGAGATCGAGGCCGTCCTGGCCAGCGGTATCGACGAGGTGCGTCAGGTGCTGGCGGCGGTCCTGGCGGGCTGATAACGGCAGGCCGCTCCCGAAAACCTTCGGGAGCGGCCTTGCGGTCAGCTGGCGGCCGGCGTCAGGCGATCGAACAGGGCTTCGAGCACGTTGAAGCGCTCCTCGGCGCGTTCCATCGGCATTTGGAACTTGAACATCGTGGCGCCCTCCAGCCGGTACTTCTTCGGCTGCGCCTGGATCATCTTCACCAGTACCAAGGGGTCTACCTGGGTGTCGGCGGCGAATTCCAGTCGCCCACCCTGGGGGCCGGCGTCCACCTTGACGATGCCCAGGCCTTCCGCACGCAATTTCAGCAGCGTCAGGCGCACCAGGTTCTTGGTCGGCTCCGGAAGCAGGCCGAAGCGGTCGATCATTTCCACCTGCAGTTCCTTGAGGGCTTCCTCGTCCGCCGCCGAGGCGATGCGCTTGTAGAGGATCAGTCGCGCATGGACGTCAGGCAGGTAGTCTTCCGGGATCAGTGCAGGGACGCGTAGATTGATGTCCGGCCCACCGCCCAGGGGCTGCTCCAGATTGGGTTGCTCACCCTTGCGGATGGCCTTGACCGCGCGCTCGAGCATTTCCATGTAGAGAGTGAAACCCACCGCCTGGATCTGGCCGCTCTGGCCTTCGCCGAGCAACTCGCCGGCACCGCGGATCTCCAGGTCGTGGGTGGCCAGGATGAAGCCGGCCCCCAGGTCCTGGGCGCCAGCGATGGCTTCCAGGCGCTTCTCGGCGTCCGGGGTCATGCCCTTGCGCGGCGGGGTGAGCAGGTAGGCGTAGGCCTGGTGGTGGCTACGGCCGACCCGGCCGCGCAACTGGTGCAGCTGAGCCAGGCCGAACTTGTCGGCACGCTCGATGATGATGGTGTTGGCGTTGGGCACGTCGATGCCGGTCTCGATGATGGTCGAGGCCACCAGCACGTTGAATCTCTTGTGGTAGAAGTCGCTCATCACCTGCTCGAGTTCGCGCTCGCGCATCTGCCCGTGGCCGATGCCGATGCGGGCCTCGGGCACCAGCTCCGCCAGCTCGCGGGCGCGCTTCTCGATGGTCTTGACCTCGTTGTGCAGGAAGTACACCTGGCCGCCACGCAGGAGCTCGCGGAGCAGGGCTTCCTTGATCACCGCGTTCTGCTCCTCCATGACGAAGGTGCGCACCGAGAGGCGCCGCGCGGGTGGCGTGGCGATGATGGACAGGTCGCGCATGCCCGACACGGCCATGTTTAGGGTGCGCGGAATCGGCGTGGCGGTGAGGGTAAGGATGTCCACCTCGCTGCGCAGCGACTTGAGCTGTTCCTTCTGGCGCACCCCGAAGCGGTGTTCCTCGTCGATGATGGCCAGGCCCAGGTCCTTGAACTTCACATCGCCCTGCAACAGCTTGTGGGTACCGATGATGATGTCGATCTTGCCTTCGGCCAGCTCGCGCGCCGCGGCGGCGACTTCCTGGGTCGACTTGAAGCGGCTCATCACCTCGACGCGCACCGGCCAGTCGGCGAAACGGTCGCGGAAGCTGTTGTAGTGCTGCTGGGCGAGCAGGGTGGTGGGCACTAGCACCGCCACCTGGCGCTCGCCGTGCACGGCGATGAAGGCCGCGCGCATGGCTACTTCGGTCTTGCCGAAGCCCACGTCGCCGCAGACCAGGCGATCCATGGGCGTGCCGGCCAGCATGTCCTTGCGTACCGCCTCGATGGCGGCCTGCTGGTCCGGGGTTTCCTCGAAGGGGAAGCCGGCGGAGAAGGTGGCGTAGTCGACCGCCGGGTCCTTGAACGCATAGCCCTTGCGCGCGGCACGGCGGGCATAGATGTCGAGCAATTCGGCGGCGACGTCGCGGACCTGCTCGGCGGCCTTGCGCTTGGCCTTCTGCCAGGCTTCCGAACCCAGCCTGTGCAGCGGCGCCAGGGCATCGTCGGTGCCCGAGTAGCGGGCGATCAGGTGCAGGCTGGCCACAGGTACATAGAGCTTGGCGTCGTCGGCGTATTCGAGCAGCAGGAATTCCTGGGGCTGGTCGTCCAGCTCCAGGGTGATCAGGCCCATGTAGCGGCCGACGCCATGGTCGATGTGCACCACCGGCGCGCCTTCGCGCAGCTCGGTGAGGTTCTTGATGACGTTGTCGCCAGCGTCGCGGCCCTTCTCGCGCCGGCGGCGCTGCATGATGCGCTGGCCGAACAGCGGATTCTCCGGGATCAGGGCGACGCCGGCGTCATCCAGTACCAGGCCTTCATCCAGCGGCGCCAGGGCGATGGCGATGCGCTCGCCGCTGGCCTGGAAGGCCGCCCAGCCGTCGACCTGGCCGGGGCGCAGATTCAGCCGCGCCAGCAATTCCAGCAGCACCTCGCGGCGGCCCGCGCTCTCGGCGGTGAACAGCACGCGACCGGAAAAATCGGTGATGAAGTGTTCCAGGGCGGCCAGTGGCTGGCTGGCCTTGGCGTCGATGGCCAGGTCCGGCAGGGCCCGCGCGGCGAAGCGTTCGCGGCCCACGCCGGATTCCAGGTCGTCCGCGCCGATGACCACTCGTGGCCAGTTCTTCAGCCGGGCGAAGCAGTCTTCCACCGGCAGGAAGACTTCGGCCGGCGGCAGCAGCGGGCGCTCCGGATCGACCCGGCGGTCCTCGTAGCGGGCACGGACGTCGGTCCAGAATTGCTCCGCCGCCTGCTCGATGCCGGGCAGGGAGAACACCTGGGTATTGGCCGGCAGGTAGTCGAAGAGGGTAGAGGTCTCGTCGAAGAACAGCGGCAGGTAGTACTCGATGCCCGCCGGGGTGATGCCGCTGGCCAGATCCTGGTAGATGGGGCAGCGGCGGTAATCCACATCGAAGCGCTCGCGGAAGCGTGCGCGGAAGCCGGTCACGGCTTCCTTGTGCAGCGGGAATTCCCGCGCCGGCAGCAGGCGAATGCTGTCGACCTTGTCGATGGATCTCTGCGTTTCCGGATCGAAGGTACGCAGCGTCTCGATCTCGTCGTCGAACAGGTCGATCCGGTAAGGCAGGTTGCTGCCCATGGGAAAGAGATCGATCAGGGCGCCGCGCACGGCGAATTCACCATGCTCGTACACCGTATCCACATATCTATAGCCGGCCGCTTCCAGGCGCGAGCGGGTAGCTTCCACGTCCAGCCGCTGGCCGACGTCCAGCACCAGGCTGCTGCCGAGCAGGAAGCGCGTGGGTGCCAGGCGGTGTAGGGCGGTCGCCAGAGGGACTACCAAAATGCCGTGGGAGAGCTCCGGCAAGCGATAAAGGGTAGCCACCCGCTGGGAGATGATGTCCTGGTGCGGCGAGAAGACATCGTAGGGCAGCGTCTCCCAATCGGGGAAATTCAGCACCGGAAGTTCAGGGGCGAAGAAGCGCAGTTCCTGCTCCAGGCGATCGGCGGTCTGGCTGTCCTGGGTGATCAGCAGCGTGAAGCGGCGTGTCGCGGCCTTGGCGGCTTCAGCGATGGCGAGGGCTAGCGCGGCGCCAGGCAGGTTGCCCCACTGCTGGCGGCCGGCGGTTTCAGGAATTGACGGGGTACGCAAAACTGACACGCGGGCGGAACTCCGGTGGATTTCGGGAGGGTTGGGATTGTAACGACCGGGCATTCACGCTGTCAGTGCAGCGACGCGCGTTGATTGCCTGGGACAGGCTGCGCGGTCATAATGTAGTTCCTTTTTTCAGCTCCTACATAGGGAAGGATTTGTCGTGAGTCAGAAGCCTGAGCAGTGCCTTGAAGAATGGATCGATCGCGAAGCGCTCGCCGAGGCCATGATTCCCCTGATTGGTCAGCTGTACCGGAACAACAATGTTGTGACCTCGATTTACGGGCGCGGTTTGGTCAACCGTTCGGTGATCTCCATCCTCAAGGCCCATCGTTTCGCGCGCCAGATCGACAACGTCGAGCTGTCGGTGCAGGACACCTTCCCGCTGGTGAAGGCCCTGAGCGAGCTGGAACTGGGTGCCGCCTCCATCGACCTGGCCCGCCTGAGCCTGAAGTTCAAGGCCGAGGGTGCCGGTCGCGACCTCAAGGACTTCCTGCGCAGCGAGCTGTCCGCCGTGGTCGGCAAGCAGGGTGTCGAGCAGCGTAAGGGCACCGACGTCGTCCTGTACGGCTTCGGTCGCATCGGTCGCCTGCTGGCCCGCATCCTCATCGAGCACCAGGGTAGCGGCGACGGCCTGCGCCTGCGCGCCATCGTCGTCCGCAAGGGCGCCGATAACGACCTGGTCAAGCGTGCCAGCCTGTTGCGTCGCGATTCGGTGCACGGCTCCTTCGACGGCACCATCACCGTCGACGAGGCCAACAGCACCCTGTGTGCCAACGGTACCCTGATCAAGGTGATCTACTCCAACGATCCCACCAGCGTCGACTACACCCAGTACGGCATCCAGGATGCCATCGTGGTCGACAATACCGGCAAGTGGCGCGATGCCGAGGGCCTGGGCCAGCACCTCAAGTGCCAGGGGGTTTCCCGCGTGGTGCTGACCGCACCGGGCAAGGGCAGCCTGAAGAACATCGTGCATGGCATCAACCATGACACCATCACCGCCGAAGACACCATCGTCACCGCGGCGTCCTGCACCACCAACGCCATCGTGCCGATCCTCAAGGCGGTCAACGACAAGTACGGCATCGTCAACGGCCATGTCGAGACGGTGCACTCGTACACCAACGACCAGAACCTGATCGACAACTTCCACAAGGGCGATCGCCGGGGTCGCAGCGCCGCGCTGAACATGGTGATCACCGAGACCGGCGCCGCCAAGGCCGTGGCCAAGGCCCTGCCGGAACTGGCCGGCAAGCTGACCGGCAACGCCATCCGCGTGCCGACGCCCAACGTCTCCATGGCGATTCTCAACCTGAACCTGGAGAACGCCACCAGCAAGGACGAGATCAACGAGTACCTGCGCACCATGGCGCTGCATTCGCCACTGCACAAGCAGATCGACTTCGTGAATTCGCCGGAAGTGGTGTCCAGCGACTTCGTCGGCTCCCGCCATGCTGGCGTGGTCGATGCCGGTGCCACCATCGTCAGCGACAACCGGGTCGTGCTCTACGTCTGGTACGACAACGAGTTCGGCTACAGCTGCCAGGTCGTGCGGGTGCTGGAAGAAATCGCGGGCGTCAACCCGCCGGCCTTCCCGGCTTGAGTCTTGCGCGCTAGGCAAGGCTGACTTGCGAGAAAAACGGGAGCCCAGGCGGCTCCCGTTTTCGTTTTGTATGGGTTTTGCGCCACAATAGCCACCCGTGACAAGAGGTCGCAGCCCTGGGCTTGCGTCTCACGTCGGACGGCCTCGCGAGGCTGCCCGGCTCCAGCCGTCGCCTGCGGACGGCTAACCTTCTGAGGAGAAAGCATGGCGGTCTATAGCTACGATGTGGTGGTACTGGGTTCGGGACCGGCAGGCGAGGGCGCGGCGATGAACGCCGCTAAGAATGGTCGGCGGGTGGCGGTGGTGGACAATCGCCAGGTGGTCGGCGGCAACTGCACCCACCTGGGCACCATTCCGTCCAAGGCGCTGCGCCATTCGGTCAAGCAGATCATCCAGTTCAACACCAACGAAATGTTCCGCTCCATCGGCGAGCCGCGCTGGTTCTCCTTTCCCGACGTGCTGCGCAGCGCCGAGCGGGTGATCGCCCGCCAGGTGTCCTCGCGCACCAGCTACTACGCGCGCAACCGTGTCGACCTGTTCTTCGGTACCGCCAGCTTCGCCGACGAGAACACCATCGAGATCGTCAACCTGCGCGGCGACCTGGAGCGCCTGGTGGCCAAGCAGGTCATCATCGCCACCGGCTCGCGGCCCTATCGCCCCATGGACGTGGACTTCAGCCATCCGCGCATCTATGACAGCGACACCATCCTGTCGCTGACCCACACCCCGCGCCGGCTGATCATCTACGGCGCCGGGGTGATCGGCAGCGAATACGCATCGATCTTCAGTGGACTCGGCGTACTGGTCGACCTGATCGACAACCGCGACCAGTTGCTCAGCTTCCTCGACGACGAGATCTCCGATGCCCTGAGCTATCACCTGCAGAACAACAACGTGCTCATTCGCCACAACGAAGAGTACGAGCGTATCGAGGGCCAGGAACACGGGGTGGTGCTGCACCTGAAGTCCGGCAAGAAGCTGCGCGCCGATGCCCTGCTCTGGTGTAACGGCCGCACCGGCAACACCGATCACCTGGGGCTGCCGAACGTGGGCATCTCGGTGAACAGCCGTGGCCAGGTCAGCGTCGACGAGAACTACCGGACCTCGGTGGGCAACATCTACGCTGCGGGCGACGTAATCGGCTGGCCGAGCCTGGCCAGCGCCGCCTACGACCAGGGTCGTTCGGCCTCGGACAACATCCTGCACGACAACAACGGGCGGGTGGTCAACGACATTCCCACCGGCATCTACACCATTCCGGAGATCAGTTCGCTGGGCAAGACCGAGCGTGAGCTGACCCAGGAAAAGGTGCCCTACGAGGTGGGCAAGGCCTTCTTCAAGAGCATGGCGCGGGCGCAGATCTCCGGCGAACCGGTGGGCATGCTGAAGATCCTCTTCCACCGCGAGACGCTGCAGGTGCTCGGCGTGCACTGCTTCGGCGACCAGGCCTCGGAGATCCTGCACATCGGCCAGGCGATCATGAACCAGCAGGGCGAGGCGAACAGCATCCGCTACTTCGTCAATACAACCTTCAACTACCCGACCATGGCCGAGGCCTACCGGGTGGCGGCTTTCGATGGCTTGAATCGGTTGTTCTAAGTCGGCTCACATCGCGGCCATGGGCCGCTCCTACAGGCTCCGATGTAACGGCCCAAGGCCGCCAGCATAAGTGATCAATACCCCGTAGGAGCGACCGCCTCGGCG
>CAUQPA010000191.1:0-7078 GCA_963519325.1 uncultured Pseudomonas sp.
CCTCAATACGTCGGCAGCGTCACCCCGTGGAACAGAGTCTCCAGCTCCTGGCGGGTCGGTGTCTGCATGGCTTCGGTGAGGACATCGCGGGTCAGGTGCGGGGCGAAGCGGCCGATGAAGTCGCACATGAAGCCGCGCAGGAAGGTACCGCGGCGCAGGCCGATCTTGGTCACGCTGGCTTCGAAGAGGTGGCTGGCGTCGAGGCAGACCAGGTCGGCGTCAGCCTTGAGGTCCACTGCCATGTCGGCGACGATGCCCACGCCCAGGCCTAGGCGCACATAGGTCTTGATCACGTCGGCGTCGGCGGCGGTGAGTACCACGTTGGGTTCCAGGCCATGGCGAGCGAAGGCCTCGTCGAGCTTGGAACGGCCGGTAAAGCCGAACACGTAGGTCACCAGCGGCTGCTCCGCCAGTTGCTCCAGGGTCAGATTCTCGACCTTCGCCAGGGGATGCCCCTGGGGCACGATGACGCAACGGTTCCAGCGATAGCAGGGCATCATCACCAGGTCGTTGAAGCGCTCCAGGCCCTCGGTGGCGATGGCGAAGTCGACGGTGCCATCGGCGGCCATCTCGGCGATCTGGGTCGGCGAGCCCTGGTGCATGTGCAGGGCGACGTCCGGATACTGCTTGATGAATTCGCTGATCACGTCCGGCAGCGCGTAGCGCGCCTGGGTGTGAGTGGTGGCGATGGACAGGGTGCCCTTGCGCTCGTTGGAGAACTCCTGGGCGATCTGCTTGATGCTCTCGCACTTGCGCAGGATCTCGCCGGCGGTCTGGATGATCCGCTCGCCGGCCGGCGTCACCCGAGTCAGGTGCTTGCCACTGCGGGCGAACACCTCGACGCCCAGTTCGTCCTCGAGCAGGCGGATCTGCTTGCTGATGCCGGGCTGCGAGGTATAGAGACTCTGGGCGGTGGCGGAGACGTTCAGATCGTGATGGGCGACTTCCCAGATGTATCGCAACTGTTGCAGTTTCATGCCGGCTCCTAGGCGTTGTCTGACCCCGTGCGCAAGCATATAACAGTAAAGCAGCCCTTGAGCTTTTTCTAGACCGAAATCGAATTAAGTCGCCCTGGGGTACGCCCTGACGCTTTCTGCCTCAGCCCTGGCGCAGGGGTACCAGATAAACCGGGATGTGGGCGGTCTGCAGCAGGCGGCTGGCGGTCCGGCCCAATGGGGTCACCTGGGCGTCGCCCTGGCTGCGAGTGCCGATCACCAGCAGATCGGCGGCGAACTCCTGGGCCTGCTTGAGGATGACAGCGGGTGGATCGCCCTGCATCACCCGCACGGCGCGCACCAGGCCCACGGTGGCCGGACTTTCCAGCAGGTCTTCGCGCAACGATTCGAATACCTGCTGCTCGATGGTTTCCAGGACGAGCTCCAGCCCGCCATTGCGCAGGCGATCCAGGGATTCACCATCGAGGTGCTGTTGCAGCAGGGTCGAGGCCAGCAGGCCCAGTGGCTCCACTACATGGACGACGTACAGGCGCGCCTGGTGGATGCGGGCGAGGTTCAAGGCATGCTGGAAGACATAGGATGAACACAGGCCCAGGTCCGTGGCGTAGAGCAGGGAGCGGATCACGATTCCTCCTGACCTGGTCAGCCGACCGGGCCGGTCCAACGCGGGATGGCCTTCTCCAGCGTAGCAGGGGATCGCGCTGCGCGCTGGAAAGCGCGCCTTAGAGCCTGCTCAGGGCAGTTCGTCCGGCTCGCGCCCGCCCGCCGCCAGGATGGCCGCCGCCAGCGGCGCTTCCCGTAGCGGCGCCTGCACGGCGCCGAAGAACTCCCCATCCCGTACCAGGAACAGCGCCGGCAGGTGGAAGACCCCATAGCGCTGTACCAGGCCACCGCTGCGCTCGGCATCCACCCAGTACAGCCGGTCGACCGGCAGCGCCGCCGCAGGCAGCACCTGGCGCGCCAGCCGGCAGCTCGCGCAGCCGACGCTGGTGAAGATCAGCAGGGAGCGCCCCGGCGCCGCCAGCAGGACGGCATCCGCCGTCCCATCGTCCAATTCCATCGATTCCTCGTCGCGATCATCGCCAAAGCGTGCCTTCGGGCCGGTCGGGCGGCTCGTGGCCATTGTGAGCGGGCGGTACAAGCGTTAAGGTGCCCCACCCTCTCCACCGTATTTTGCCTGCACGGGCCCCGACCTGTCGCAGCGCCGTGACCGACGAGTAGCACCATGGCCGCACAGCCCCGCCTTAACGACCTCAATATCGAAGCCAACGAGCCGCTCATCACTCCCGAGCAGCTCAAGCAGGAGATCCCGCTGAGCGATCTCGCCGCCGACACCGTCGCCCACGGCCGCCAGGTCATCCGCGACATCCTCGACGGCAAGGACCATCGCCTGTTCGTGGTGATCGGCCCCTGCTCCATCCACGACATCAAGGCCGCCCACGAATACGCCGAGCGCCTCAAGGCGCTGGCCGCCCAGGTCAGCGACAGCCTCTACCTGGTCATGCGCGTCTACTTCGAGAAGCCGCGCACCACGGTGGGCTGGAAGGGCCTGATCAACGACCCCTACCTGGACGACTCCTTCAAGATCCAGGACGGCCTGCACATCGGTCGCCAGCTGCTGCTGGACCTGGCGGAAAAGGGCCTACCCACCGCCACCGAGGCGCTGGACCCGATTTCCCCGCAGTACCTGCAGGACCTGATCAGCTGGTCGGCCATCGGCGCGCGCACCACCGAATCCCAGACCCACCGCGAGATGGCCTCCGGCCTGTCCTCCGCGGTCGGCTTCAAGAACGGCACCGACGGCAGCCTGACCGTGGCCATCAATGCCCTGCAATCGGTCTCCAGCCCGCACCGCTTCCTGGGGATCGACCAGCGCGGCCAGGTCTCGGTGGTCATGACCAAGGGCAACGCCTATGGCCACGTGGTCCTGCGCGGCGGCAACGGCAAGCCCAACTACGACTCGGTCAGCGTCACCCTGTGCGAACAGGCGCTGGTCAAGGCCAAGGTCAAGCCGAACATCATGGTCGACTGCAGCCATGCCAACTCCAACAAGGACGCCGCCCTGCAACCGCTGGTGATGGACAACGTGGCCAACCAGATCGTCGAGGGCAACACCTCCATCGTCGGCCTGATGGTGGAAAGCCACCTGGGCTTCGGCAACCAGCCGATCCCGGCGGACCTGTCGCAGCTGGAGTACGGCGTCTCGGTGACCGACGCCTGCATCGACTGGGCCATGACCGAGGAGAGCATTCTCGACATGCACCGCAAGCTAAAGGACGTGTTGCCGCGGCGCAATCGCGCCTGACCGTCACGCACTCACGAAAACGCCGGGCTCAGCCCGGCGTTTTTCTTTCGCACTAGAGCTTGTTCAAAGTCTCGCGAGCTAGAGACAAACAAGACGAAACTGGCTGAGGAAGCGGATCGGACCCGCGCTCGGGTTTACAAGTGGTAAATGAGCATTCCGACCGGGCTGGCGACCCAGGCCAGTTTCAACGCCGTTTGGCCGACGCGCAGCAGACTTAGAACAGGCTCTCAGGCCAGCGGCGTGACCTGGCCCCGACGTTCCAGGTAGTGCTCCACATAGGAGCAGGAGGGAATGACGCTGTAGCCACGGCTCTCGGCGTAGTTCAGCGCGTGCTCGGTGAGCCGCGCCGCCAGGCCACGCCCGCGCAGAGCATCGGGGACGAAGGTGCGATAGAAATCCATGGTCTGCTTGCCCAGATCCATGTAGGCGAGATAGGCACGCTGGCCGTCGACGGAAAGGTGGAATTGATGATTGGCTTCATCGTGTTCCACGTGCAGGGACTCGTTCATGACTACTCCTTGGCGGTTTGGCTCCGCCTTATCCATTGTTATCGATGATACCCGAAGACGAGAACGCACCTTTCCTGTGCAGGACTGAGCTACAGCGCGTCAGACTCCCGCGGAGGCAGCAGGTTCTAACCAGCCGTCGCACCGAGAAATCACACTATATCAGGGCCGCTCGCGCGGCAGCAGCCGCCCCTTTCGCCTTGACAACTTTCGGCCTTCCTCTAACGTCTTGAAACGTTCGCGGCTTTCGGCTATCCAAGCAGGTGCTGACACCGGCCGCAGGCATTCGCGAAGGAACCTGGGGAGCGAAAAGGGATTTCTGCAAAAAATTCTTCTTCGACAGGTTCGTTTAGTTTACTTACGACCGGTAATGAGTAGTATGTAGCCGCAATTTTCCACCTGGAAAATTGATCTTAAAACAGGATGTCTACCTCAAGGGGTTTACGATGAACAACGCTCTGAAATTCGCCGCCCTGGCTCTGGCCGCTGCTCTGGCCACTGGTTGCAGCACCGCTAACAAGGAAAGCGAAGCTCGCCTGACCGCTACCGAAGACGCCGCTGCCCGCGCCCAGGCTCGTGCTGACGAAGCCTACCGTCACGCCGACGAGGCTCTGGCCGCTGCTCAGAAGGCTCAGCAGACCGCTGACGAAGCCAACGAGCGCGCCCTGCGTATGCTGGAAAAAGCCAGCCGCAAGTAAGGCGCCCCGGCTGGAAAGGCGAGTGGCAACAGTCGCCTTTCACGGAGCAAACAAAAAGCCCGCCATCTCGATGGCGGGCTTTTTGTTTGCCTGGGTCCCGGGCGCCCGCAGGAGCGCCCGGGGCCGCCGGATCAGAGCGCCTTGGCCGGCGCCTTGGCCACGGTACCGGGAGCCACGCCAGCCGGCAGGTCGGCGATCTCCACCGGCAGGCCATCCTGGCCCTGGACCACGTCACGCACGGTGTTCCAGTTCACCGCGGAGTTGGCCTGCAGCAGGTCGTCACGCTTGATCAGCGCATTGACTACCGCGGCCTGGCGGTCGATGTCGGTCGGATCGCCCTTGAGGTTGACCGGCTGGTGGGCCTCCAGGTAGAGCTTGCCCTGGCTCACGCCGAACTTGTAGGGTTCGTCGATGATGCGCACCGGGGTACCGATCGGCAGCATGCCGACCAGCTCGGTGACGTTGAAGTTGTACATGCGGAAGCAGCCGTGGCTGACCTGCATGCCGATGCCGAACTTCTTGTCCGAGCCGTGGATGAGATAGCCCGGCAGGGTCAGGCGGATCTTGTACGGGCCCAGGGGGTTATCCGGACCCGGCGGGACCACCTTGGGCAGCGGATCGCCCTCGGCGGCATGCTCGGCCCGGATGGACTCCGGCGGATACCAGGACGGGTCCTTGATCTTGTCCACCACCTTGGCCACGCCGACCGGCGAGCCCCAGCCATCACGACCGATGCCCAGCGGGTAGGTGAACACCGTATGACCACCCTTGGGGTAGTAGTACATGCGGTATTCGGCGATGTTGATGACGATGCCTTCCCGCGGTCCGGGCGGCAGGATGAAGCGCGTCGGCAGCACGATCTCGGTACCGGCGCCCGGCAGCCAGGCGTCGACGCCCGGGTTGGCCGCGACCATCTCGGTATAGCCCAGATCGTATTTCTGGCCGAGGTCGGCGAAGGTGTCTTCGTAGGCGGCCTTGATGACCTGGACCTCGCCGACCACGTCTTCACCGGGAGGCGGCAGCGGCAACTCCAGTGCCTGCGCCGTACCCGCGCACAACAGTCCTAACAGCGAGAGGGAACCGACCAGGGTCGAAACGCGCGCGGGCATGGGATGAATCCTTGCAAGGAGCAGTGAGATGACGGCGCGAATTGTACACGCCTCTCTCCCGGTCCGGCAGGGCCTCAAAAGACCTGTAACGGATTGGGCAGGCCCCGTTTGGCGCCTTGCAGCCGTTGCCGGCAGGCCGGACAGAGGGTCTTGAGGCCGAGCGCCCGGCGCTGCAGCGGGTGCATCCGCGGCCGGGCCGGCAGCAGGGTGCCGCACAGGGTGCGGTCGGTGGGCGAGCCCAGCTCCAGCTGCCGGGCGACGATATGGATCCGGCCCTCGCGGCAGGCGAACAGGTCGAGCTGGGCATCGGGCTGGATCAGCTGATAGCCATGCATGGACCGGGAAAGGCGGGACATCGGGATACTCCAGGGGCGGTTCCGCCAGGCGGTCGATTGGCCGGACCGGCGGGGCGCGCAACCTTAGCGGAAAGCCCTGCCGGGGAAAAGTCCGGCGTTCAGTCGCGCAGCAGCGGCTGCAGCTGCGGCCAGGCGTTATCCAGCAGGCGCTGCTGGGCATTGGCCTGGGGGTGGATGCCGTCCGGCTGCATGAAAGCCGGATCGCCGCCGACGCCTTCGAGCAGGAAGGGCACCAAGGCCACCTGCTGGGCCTTGGCCACGTCCGTGTAGACCTGGGCGAAGCCATCGGTATAGCGCGGTCCGTAGTTGGGCGGCAGGCGCATGCCCAGCAGCAGCACCCGGGCGCCCTTGGCCTTGGCCTGTTCCACCAGGGTGGTGAGGTTGCGCTGGAACTGGGCCAGTGGCTGGCCACGCAGGCCGTCGTTGCCGCCGAGCTCGATGGCCACCACCTCGGGCCGGTGGTCCGCCAGCAAGCGTGGCAGTCGCGCCAGGCCGCCGGCCGTGGTATCGCCGCTGATGGAGGCATTCACCACCTGGTAGTCGAGCTTGCGTTCCTGCAGCCGTTGCTCCAGCAGCCGCACCCAGCCCTGCCCCTCGGCCAGGCCGTAGCCGGCGCTGATGCTGTCGCCCACCACCAGCAGGGTACGCGCCATCGCCAGCGGCGTCAGGGTCAGGCACGCCAAGGCCAGCAACCAGGCAATGCCTTGCCGCAAAGGCGCTCTGGACTTCGCTCGGCTTTTCGACTCTAACTCGCCACAGCCGCCCGCCTGCGGGCCCCTCGAATACGGCATCGGATACCTCATGAGCGAAGTCATTTTGCTGGCACGGAACCTTAGCAAGGTCGTCACGGGCGCGGAAGGTGCGCTGCCGATCCTCCAGGCGCTGGATCTGCAACTGCAGGCCGGCGACAGTTTGGCCATCGTCGGTGCCTCGGGTTCCGGCAAATCCACCCTGCTCGGCCTGCTGGCCGGCCTCGACCTGCCCAGCGCCGGCGAGGTGCACCTGGCCGGCCAGCGCCTGGACACCCTCGACGAAGATGCCCGCGCCCGCCTGCGCGCGGAGCGGGTGGGCTTCGTCTTCCAGTCCTTCCAGTTGCTCGACAGCCTCACGGCACTGGAGAACGTGATGCTGCCGCTGGAGCTGGAAGG